>NZ_JBBKBF010000018.1:0-57512 GCF_037892625.1 Phocaeicola sp. ICN-14070
TAAACAAGAAAATATGGAATATGAGGCCTTAAATGTGGCTCCATATATTTATGAACAGGATGGAACAACCTTGACTAAGGTGGCGCGTTCTGAATTGGGGGTATCTGCTGATGGTCAGTTTACTCGTGCATATTCAACAACAAGATATCAAAGCATAAACCTCTATACCAATTATATGTTTTCACTGGCAGATAAACATAACTTTACTGTTATGGCTGGTTATCAGGAAGAAAACAATGATTTTAGCTGGATGAAGAATTCTGTTACCGGACTGTATTCAAATTCAAATCCTAATGTGGGTATGGGTACGGGAGATAAAGTAGTGGTAGATACTCGAAATGGATGGGCCACACGAGGATTTTTCGGACGTATCAATTATGATTATGATGGTAGATATCTGGTTGAATTGAATGGCCGATATGATGGGTCTTCACGTTTTGCTAAAGATAGCAGATGGGGATTCTTCCCTTCTGTATCATTAGGATGGAATATACATCGTGAAAAATTTATGCAGAAGGCCGAAGGATTTTTATCAAATCTTAAGCTCAGGGTATCTTATGGATTGTTAGGTAATCAGGCCAATGCCGGATTATATACATTTGCTTCCACAATGAATATCAATAATGGCTTAGGACAATATATATTCAGTGATGGTCGTCACATGTATACAAATCCTCCAGCAGTAGTTAACCCTAATACTACTTGGGAAAAAGTAGAAAGCAAAAATATTGGTCTTGATTTTGGTTTCTTTGGAAATGCTTTGACGGGTACTGTGGATATTTTCCAACGAGATACAAGAGATATGCTTGGTCCTGGACATGATTTCCCGGATATGTTTGGAGCATCAGCCCCTCAGGAAAACAATGCAAATTTGCGTGATAGAGGATGGGAGTTGTCACTGAACTATAGAGGAAAAATAGGGAAGGATATAGATTATAGTATTGGTGCTTCTATTTCAGATGCAGTAACCGAAATCACTGAATATTCAAATCCTACAATGAATGACCCGGCTGGTTCTTGGTATAAAGGAAGAAAGTATGGAGAATATTGGGGATACTTGACAGATGGGCTGATTCAGACAAAAGAAGAGGCTGATGCGTATAATAAAGCGTATGATTTGACTTACTTTAGTGGAAAACCTTGGGAGCCGGGAGATGTGAAATATGTGGATCTTGATGGTAAGGTAGGTGAAGATGGTAGAAAGATTATAGACCGTGGAGGTAATAAAGTGGGAGACATGGGTGATATGACCATCATAGGCAACAGTACTCCTCGTTATCAATATACAGTAAACGGTTCAATAAGCTGGAAGGGACTGAGTTTAAGTATGATGTTCCAAGGTGTAGGAAAGCGTGATTGGATGCCAAGTGGTGTTTATTTCTGGGGATTCAGTTCTTTTGCTCAGGTCACAGTATTTAAGGAACACATGGATTATTGGCGTCCGGATAATCCAGGTGCTTATTATCCAAAACCTTATATTAATAGTGCAGGAGGAGTAGGACCTTTCCAGGATAAGAATATACAGCCCACTGATCGTTATTTGCAAAATGCAGCATATTGTAGATTGAAAAACCTTACATTGAGTTATACATTGCCTGATGCATGGGTAAAGAAACTGGCTTTGCAGAAAGTACAGGTATTCTTCTCTGGTGAAAACTTGTTGACTTTCACAAAACTGAAAGGAATGTTTGATCCGGAAGCCATATTTACTTCCAATACTTATACCTCAGAAGGTGGCAAGAACTATCCGATGAACAAAGTCTTGTCTGTAGGTCTGATTGTTAACTTATAATACATTGATATATATGAAAAAAATAAACATACTTTTAGCAGTGGCTTTTTCTTTTGGATTAGCCGGATGTTATGATTTGGATAAGATGCCGGAGGGGGTACTTTCTACGACGAATCCGTTTCAGAGCGTAGGTGAAATAAGAAACTATGTGGACCGGTATTATGAAAGCGGTTTAATGGAACAAGGATTTATGGCTGGCGGTGGCGGCGGTATAGCAGGTCAGGACTATGATAGTGATAATATGACCAGTATGACAGCTGATACACGATTGATGGGACAAACATCATTAAGTAATGCTGTTGCTATACAGAATTATACCTATGTGAGAGATATTAATTATTTGCTCAATAATATCGAAAGCTGTCCTGAAAAAGGAAGTGCTGAATATAATCAGCTCAAGGGAGAGGCTTTGTATTTCCGGGCATGGTATTACTATAGAATGTTGATTAATTATGGAGAGTTAGCATGGGTAGACAAACCTTTGGAACCCAATATGGAGGTAATGATGCTGCCACGTGAAAGTCGTACATTTATTGTAGATAAGATTCTTGAAGATTTGGGAAATGCGAGAGACTTGATGGGTGAACAGGGTAATTCTGCTTCTATGAGACTTCATAGAGACGTGGCTCGTGCCTTGATAAGTGAAGTGGCTTTGTTTGAGGCTACTTGGGAACGCTATCACTACGCAAAAGAGAAGAGTAAATCTGAAAAATTTTATGATTATACATTAAGTGAATCTGAGTTGAATGCGAAGATTGAGAGCTATCTTGAAACTGCAATCACAGCATGTCAGCAGGTAGAATCTCGTAATGTATGGAAAATATACAATACGGGTGATATTCAAAATGATTATAGAAAATTGTTCGATACGCAGGATCTTACTACTAACCCGGAAATTCTTTGGTTCAAAATGTATGATGGGGATAAAGTGGGAAATAGTGTGACGCGTTACTTGAATACAGGAGGGGGAAACATTGGAATATGTGCATCACTTGTAGATGATTATTTATCAAAAGATGGTAGACCTTTGTATGGTGAGGAATTGCTGAATCTGAAGAAAAATTATCCCGATGAATTGAATCCGGAAAAACGCGATCCAAGATTGTCGCAAACGGTAGCTTTCCCAGGGCAGCGTATGAAGCCGGAAAGAGACGCCAATCCATACATCTTCCAATGGCCTTCTTTGGCTGGCGATGGAACAGCTTTTGGGACCAATTTAACAGGTTATGTCATGTTGAAGCATGTGCAGATAGACTGCGAAGGTGATTATATAAGTGAATATAAAGGTACGACACCTGCTATTCAGTTCCGTTATGCGGATATTCTGTTAAATCATGCGGAAGCTTTGGCAGAACAGAACGGTTCAGCAAATGCAAATGAAATTATCCGGGTGTTACAGCCTTTGCGTGACCGTGCCGGTATGCCTGCTGTAGATTTTGACAGAGAATATAATACTGATGCAAGTTATCCATTCAAGGATTTGGACAAATATGTACAGGTTGTTCGTCGCGAAAGAAGAGTGGAAACAGCATTAGAAGGAAAACGATTTAAAGATATTTTGCGTTGGGCGGCAGCAGAGGAGCTTATTATTGGTAAGTCACCTACAGGAGCATTGTTTATTGGAAGTAACTTGCCACAGCATTATGGCAATGAATTGAAGTATGATCAGGCAAGTGATAACAATTTGTTCCTGACAGGGAATAAAGGAGATGCTCTTCGTTATATTTTGCCTGTTCCACCGTCTTCTATGCCACAAGGATGGCAGTTTAAGCCCAATAGAGACTATTTGCAGCCCATACAGGAAAGAATGCTGAATTTGATGGATGGATTGTGGAAACAGAATCCAGGATGGTAGTAAGTTTCTGGTGATAATGAAAAAGGTTTTCCATATCTGTCCATAGTATGGAAAACCTTTATTATTAAATTTTTAATAGAATCGATATATGAAAATCAAACAATTAAAAAGATGGATGTTATTCATCCCTTTTGTATGTGGAATTTTGTCGTGTTCGCAAAAAGAAGTTACACTTGGAGATTTGGAAGTAATTCCCCTTCCTAATGAAGTTTCTCTATTGAACGACGGAACATCTTTTGTGATTGATGAGTCGACCACAATATGTTACCCGGAAGGTAATGAAAAAATGAAACGGAATGCAGAATTCTTGGCTGCGTATATAAAGCAAGTTGCTGCTACTGAAGTAAGGTTATCTACTGATGCTAAAGGAGAAGATAATGCCATTGTTTTAAGTCTGGACAATACTTTGTCAAACGATGAAGGATATGAGTTGAGTGTATCCAAAGAACAGATTTCTTTGAAGGGTAAAACTGAAGCAGGAGTGTTTTATGGGATACAGACTTTACATAAAGCATTGCCTGTAACAGATGGAACCACGCTTGCGGCTGTTCCTTGTGGAAGCGTAAAGGATTATCCACGTTTTGGCTACAGAGGCTTTATGGTAGATGTAGGCCGGCACTTTTTCAGTGTTGATTATTTGAAAGAGATTATTGATATGCTTGCTTTACATAATATCAATTATTTTCACTGGCATCTTACAGAGGATCAGGGATGGCGTATCGAAATCAAGAAATATCCGAAGCTGACGGAAATAGGTTCAAAAAGAAAGTGTACAATAAAAGATTGGGAAACAAAAGAGCTTGACAGTATCCCTGTAAGTGGATATTATACTCAGGAAGAAGCCAAAGAGATTGTCAGATATGCTGCCGAACGGTATATTACCGTTATTCCGGAAATAGATATGCCGGGCCACATGCTGGCTGCTTTGGCATCTTATCCGGAACTGGGATGTACGGGTGGTCCTTATGAGGTAGCAACAACTTTTGGGGTTTTTAGAAATGTGTTGTGTGGAGGAAATGAAAAGACGTTACAGTTCGCAAAAGATGTGATTAATGAGATAATGGATATATTTCCTTCTCCCTATATTCATATAGGTGGAGATGAATGTCCTAAATACCATTGGAAAACTTGTGCCAAATGTCAGAAAAAAATCAGGGAGTTAGGATTAAAGGCCTCAAAAGAACATACGAAGGAAAATCAGCTTCAGGCCTGGTTTATGGGTGAAGTGGAAAAAGAAATCCACAAACGAGGCAGGGAAATGATGGCATGGGATGAAATTTTGGCAGGAAATCCGGCAAAGTCTACTATTGTCATGGCTTGGACTACACCGGAAGCGCGTTTGAAGTCTATAGAAAGCGGATATAGAACAATAGCTTGTCCGATATCGAATCTGTATTTTAGTAATCCTAAATATAATAAATTAAAGGGGTTAAGTAGTATAGATAGAGTTTATTCATTTGAACCCGTTCCTGAAGAAGCTACCTCAGAGCAGAAAAAGAACCTGTTCGGGGCACAGGCTTGCATCTGGACAGAATGGACTAAGGATAGTGTGAAGATGGAATGGCAGATGATGCCTCGTATTGCTGCTTTGGCTGAAATTCAATGGACTGAGCCTGCAAATAAAAATATCCAAGATTTCTTGAAGCGATTGAAGCATCAGTTAGACGTATACAAAGTATATGGATATAACTATAAAGAGGATATACATGAAGCGCTGGATAAATAGGTGGCTAGAAGTTTGTTTTATAGGTTCTTGCGACTAAAAACAAAACACCCAACTTTACATCGTAAAGTTGGGTGTAATCTTTTAAATTTACTGATTTTCAGTATTTTGCGGAGAGACAGGGATTCGAACCCCGGGTACCTCGCGGTACAACGGTTTTCAAGACCGCCGCAATCGACCACTCTGCCACCTCTCCAAAACTCTTCGTGAGAGCTGCCTTGTTTTTCAAAGGCGGTGCAAAGGTAGGGATTATTTTTTACTTTGCAAATATTTCTGAATATTTTTTCTCTTTTCTCTTGGTCTTTCCGTCTTATTCCCGAATAAAGCGCTGTACTGAATATTTGCATATTTAAAGTAAAAAACAATGCCGAATAACAGTTTGTCATAACATTCCCTACGGAAAAATCGTTATCTTTGCACGGCTTTTTATAAGATAAATAGTTTTATTACATCATCTAAGGTATATTTATGAGTAAGAAGATTCTACTTAGCTGGCTTTTCATGGCCATTTTATGCTTGCCGGTACTGGCTCAGATACAGGAACCGGTAAAGTTTAAGACTGAATGGAAATCGGTTTCTGCTGATGAGGTGGAAATTGTATTTACCGGAAAAATGGAAAAGGGATGGCATGTATATTCTACCGACCTGCCTGAAGGAGGCCCTATTTCGGCTACTTTCAATACGGATAAGATTGAAGGGGCAGAGGTGGTTGGAAAACTGAAATCTGCCGGTAAGGAAATTGACAAGATGGACCCGATATTCGGTATGCAGGTTCGTTTCTTTGAAGGCACGGCTACCTTTGTGCAGAAAATCAAGTTGAAAGGTGGAAAATATGAAGTGAGCGGTTATCTGCAATATGGTGCTTGTAATGACGAAAATTGTTTGCCTCCTACTAATGTAGAGTTTTCTTTCAAAGGGGAAGCTGCTGGAAAGCAAACAGCGGAAGAAGCGGTCGCAACGACAGAGGACCTGATGTTAGCAGATACGGCATCGGTGGATTTGGTTCCGCTTCGCATTGGTGAAGATACGGCTGCGGGTGAAGCTGCCGACTACTGGAAACCGGTTATTAAGGAGTTAAGTTCATTTGGTGAAAACGTGAACAATGAGTCTCATTCATGGATTTATATCTTTTTTGCCGGATTTGTAGGTGGACTGCTGGCTTTGTTTACTCCTTGTGTATGGCCGATTATTCCGATGACGGTAAGTTTCTTCCTGAAACGTACCAAGGATAAACGGAAAGGTATTCGGGATGCCTGGACGTATGGCGCCTCTATCGTAGTGATTTATGTTACTTTAGGTTTGGCCATTACGTTGATTTTCGGTGCCAGTGCCTTGAATGACTTGTCTACGAGTGCGGTATTTAATATCTTGTTCTTCCTGATGCTGGTGGTTTTTGCCGCTTCTTTCTTTGGGGCATTTGAAATTACCCTTCCGTCGAAGTGGAGCAATGCGGTAGACAGCAAGGCAGAACAGACTACCGGATTGTTGAGTATTTTCCTGATGGCTTTCACGTTATCATTGGTTTCTTTCTCTTGCACCGGTCCGATTATCGGTTTCTTGCTGGTGGAAGTATCTACTTCTGAAAGTATCGTGGCACCGGCCATCGGAATGCTGGGATTTGCCATTGCGTTGGCTTTGCCGTTCACCCTGTTTGCACTCTTCCCGTCATGGCTGAAGTCCATGCCGAAATCGGGAGGCTGGATGAATGTCATTAAAGTGACACTGGGATTCTTGGAACTAGCATTCGCTTTGAAGTTCCTTTCTGTAGCCGATTTGGCTTACGGCTGGCGTCTGCTGGATCGTGAAACCTTCTTGGCATTGTGGATTGTGATTTTTGCGTTGCTGGGTATGTATCTGCTGGGAAAAATCAAGTTCCCGCACGATGATGACGATACTAAGGTAAGTGTGCCCCGTTTCTTTATGGCACTTGCTTCTCTGGCATTTGCCGTATATATGGTACCGGGCTTGTGGGGTGCCCCGTTGAAGGCAGTGAGCGCTTTTGCTCCTCCTATGCAGACACAGGATTTCAATTTATATAAGAATGAAGTGCATGCGAAGTTCAATGACTTTGATGCCGGAATGGAATATGCCCGTCAGCAGGGAAAACCGGTGATGATTGACTTCACAGGCTATGGTTGTGTGAACTGCCGTAAGATGGAACTGGCTGTGTGGACAGATCCTACGGTAAGCAAGCTGTTGAACGAAGACTACGTGCTGATTACGCTGTATGTGGATGAAAAAACCAAATTGCCAGAACCGGTGAAGGTGATGGAAAACGGTACGGAACGTACACTGCGTACGGTGGGCGATAAGTGGAGTTACTTGCAGCGTTCCAAGTTTGGAGCTAACGCACAGCCTTTCTATGTGTTGCTCGACAACGAAGGAATGCCATTGAACAAGTCTTATTCGTACGATGAGGATATTCAGAAATATGTGGAATTCCTGCAAACAGGATTGAAGAACTATAAAAAATAATCAGTATGATTGCACAAGCAGAAAGAGAGCGTATCATCGCACTCATTCAGCGGGAGGTGGTCCCTGCCATCGGTTGTACGGAACCGGTGGCTGTGGCTCTTTGCGTGGCCAAGGCTACGGAAGTATTGGGGAAGTGTCCGGAAACGATTACCGCACGTCTGAGTGCTAACATCTTGAAAAATGCCATGGGAGTTGGTATTCCCGGTACGGGTATGATTGGTTTGCCCATTGCCATTGCACTGGGGGCCTTGAAGGGTAAGTCGGAATATGGACTGGAAGTCCTGAAAGACATCACTCCCGAGAGTGTGGAAGAAGGAAAACAGATGATAGCCGGTCAAGGCATTAAGATAGAACTGAAGGAAGGTATCGAAGAGAAACTGTATATCGAGGTGGTTTGTTCGGCCGGTGGAGATGAGGCTACGGCTATCATCAGCGGAGGACATACGAACTTTGTGTATGCAGAGCGGAACGGTCAGGTTTTGTTCGATCATAGAACCAAGACGGGAGCTGAAGCAGATACAGAAGAAGTGGACTTGAATCTGAGCAAGGTGTACGACTTTGCTACTACAACTCCGCTGGATGAGATTCGCTTTATTCTGGAGGCCAAACGCCTGAACTTACAGGCGGCGGAACGTTCGTTTAAAGGAAATTATGGGCATGAACTGGGAAAAACCTTGCAGAGCAGCCGCAGTGAGCAGAGTATCATGGGAAGCAATACATTTACGCACATTCTTTCGTACACATCTGCTGCATGTGATGCCCGTATGGCAGGAGCCATGATTCCGGTGATGAGTAATTCCGGTAGTGGAAACCAGGGAATTGCTGCTACGCTTCCGGTCGTAGTTTTTGCGGAAGAGAATCACAAGACGGAAGAAGAACTGATTCGTGCCTTGGTACTCAGTCATCTGACGGCTATTTACATCAAGCAGAATCTGGGACGTCTGTCGGCTTTGTGCGGTTGTGTCGTGGCGGCTACAGGAAGTAGTTGCGGAATTACTTACCTGATGGGAGGGGAGTATAAGCAGGTAGCTTATGCCGTGCAGAACATGATTGCTAATCTGACAGGTATGATTTGCGACGGTGCCAAGCCAAGTTGTGCTTTGAAACTGACCAGTGGAGTTTCTACCGCTGTGTTCTCTGCCATCCTGGCCATGGAAGGAAAGTGTGTGACTTCAGTAGAAGGTATTATTGAAGACAATGTGGATTTCAGTATCCGTAATCTGACGAAAATCGGTTCTGAAGGCATGAACGAGACCGACAAGCTGGTGCTCGACATCATGACGCACAAGCATTGTGATTGAGTTGTTCCGGTAATGAAACAGACTACAGACGCGAATTATATACAACAACTCATTACTGAAGGTGAACATGTGCATCAGGATTTCAAATTTGCCATTTCCGATGCCCGGAAAATAGCGAAGAGTTTGTCGGCTTTTGCCAATACCGGAGGGGGAAGGTTGCTTATAGGGGTAAAAGATAACGGGAAAATAGCAGGAATACGTTCGGAAGAGGAGCTTTACATGATAGAAGCTGCAGCTACAATGTATTGTAAGCCTGCCCTACAACTTGAAAACCAATTATATAGGGTGGAAGGCAAAGATGTACTGGAGGTTTATGTTCCCGAAAGCAAGGAGAAGCCTGTCTATGCCCTCGATGAAGACAATCGGCCCAAGGCTTACTTGCGCATTAAAGATGAAACAATCTTGGCCACTCCGGTCCACTTGAACGTGTGGTTTCACAATAAAAAAGAAGTGGTAGTGACTTATACAGAGAAAGAACAGTCTATATTAAACCTGGTGGGGCAGCACGGCGAATTGACGTTGAATAAGTGTGTCAGGCTTTCAGGGCTTCCGCGGAAGCTGGTAATTGGTTTGCTGGCAGATTTTATTCGTTTTGACCTGGTGGAACCGGTATTCAGAGAGCATACATTTTATTTTAAACTCAAATCTGATTAATAAATTTCATGGATCTATTCACGAATATCATAAATGAAGCCAACTATGTCTTGTGGACTTATGTCCTGGTAATCATGTTGCTGGGATGCGCCATCTGGTTCAGTGTTAAGACTCGTTTCGTACAGTTCCGTATGTTGGGTGAGATGATCCGGTTACTGGGTGATTCGACTGCTAAGATAAACGGACACGAGAAACATATCTCTTCTTTTCAGGCTTTTGCCATTTCGCTGGCAAGCCGTGTTGGAACCGGCAATCTGGCTGGTGTGGCTACGGCCCTTACGGTAGGTGGACCAGGAGCGATTTTCTGGATGTGGATTATTGCGCTGCTGGGTTCCAGCAGTGCCTTTGTGGAATCTACGTTAGCCCAGCTTTTTAAAGTCAAAGGAAAACATTCCTATGTCGGAGGCCCTGCCTATTATATGGAGCGTGGATTGAAGAAACGTTGGATGGGAGTACTTTTTGCGGTACTGATTACGGTCACGTTTGGTCTTGCATTCAATTCGGTGCAAAGTAATACCATGAGTGCTGCCTTGCAAAGTGCTTTTTCTGTAGAGCCTTTAAACTCAGGAATTGTCATTTCGGTATTAACCCTTGTCATCATTTTTGGAGGTGTACATCGTATTGCTGCTATCAGTAGTGTCATTGTTCCTGTCATGGCTGTCGGTTATATTGCATTGGCTTTGTTTGTTGTATTGGCTAACATTGACCGTATTCCAGCAGTTGTTGAACAAATTGTCGGTAATGCTTTTGGCTGGCATCAGGCCGTTGGTGGCGGAATAGGAACGGCTCTGATGCAAGGGATTAAACGGGGACTTTTCAGCAATGAGGCTGGTATGGGATCTGCCCCTAATGCTGCGGCAACGGCTCATGTAACCCATCCCGCTAAACAAGGATTTATTCAGGCACTGGGAGTGTTTACAGATACTCTGCTTATTTGTTCCTGTACAGCTTTTATCATTTTGTTCGATGAGGATTATATTGGTAGTGGCCTGGATGGTATCCAGCTGACCCAAGCAGCGCTGACCAGTGAGGTTGGTAATATCGGAGGCATCTACGTAGCCATTGCTACTCTTTTTTTCGCTTACAGCAGCATTTTAGGAAACTATTATTACGGAGAAGCTAATATCCGCTTTTTCACTTCTCGTCAGTGGCCGGTAGTTTTATACCGTATGTTGGTTGGGGGGATGGTTTTGTTTGGCTCATTGGCAAGTCTGAATCTGGTATGGAACTTGGCTGATGTTACTATGGCTTTAATGTCCATTTGCAACCTGATTGCAATATTCTTGCTTGGCAAATATGCTTTTCGCTTGCTCGATGATTACTTGGCACAGAAGCGGAAAGGCATCAAAAGTCCGGTCTTTCACAAAGAGCAGATGAAAGATATTGAGCAGGATTTAGAATGTTGGTAACTATTTTCGTATCTTTGCAAATCAAAAAACAATAAAAAGTACAAGTATGAGTATATTTTCAAAACTATTAGGCAAGAAAACAGCAGAAGGTGCTGATGAAACGGTACGTGTGGGTGGAATGGAAGATTTCATGACGTTGATTCGTGTGTATTATCAGGCAGTAATGGCGGCTCAGCTGGGTATCAGTAACATTAACTTTCTGCCGGATTTGGCTGTATTTAAGCGTACATTGAAGGTTCCTACGCAGAATAATAAACTTGGTATCGCAGAGCGTACACGCTGCCGCAAGATGCTGATGGATATTTATGGTCTGCCTGAAACTTTTTTCAAGGAAATCGACGGCTCTATCAAGCGCAATTGCCGCAATGTGAACGATATAAAGAATTATCTTTTCATGTTCCAGGGATTCAGCCAGGATTTGATGATGGTTATCGGCAACCTGATGCAATGGAAGTTCCGTATGCCGGGTATATTTAAGAAGATGCTTCGTAACATGACGGAAAAAGCCGTACACGACATCCTGACAAAAGTAGACTGGAAGGATGATGGCGTACGTAAGACTTGCGGAAACATTCGTCAGTATCAGCATGCGCTGGGCTATTCTGAAAGCTGGATGACAGAATATGTCTATAACATCGTATTGCTGGCTAAGAAGGAACCTAAACCAAAAGCATGACGTTGGACGAGCATTTGCTTTCAGGAGTGGAGCATCATCCGCTGGAGCCCTTTCTTCCGGAGAATGCAGTCTTGCTGATGCTGGGTAGTTTTCCTCCGCAGAAGAAACGCTGGAGTATGGATTTCTTTTATCCCAACCTGCAGAATGATATGTGGCGTATTTTCGGCTTCATTTTCTTTGATGACAAGGATTACTTTCTCAGTCCTGAAAAGATATTTGATAAAGAGCGTATCATTGCTTTTTTGCGTGAAAAAGGGATTGCTCTGTACGATACGGCTTCGTGCGTGCGCAGGTTGCAGGATAATGCATCCGACAAGTTTTTAGAGGTCGTTTCGCCCACGGATATCGGTCTGCTTCTTCAGCAGCTTCCTTCCTGTCGGGCGGTGGTGACTACCGGTCAGAAAGCGACGGACGTGTTTTGCGAACAGATGGAAGCAAAAGAGCCGCCAGTGGGAGGGGGAAGTGCGTTTCATTTCAGAGATCGTGAACTGACCCTCTATCGGATGCCGTCTTCCAGCCGGGCTTACCCTTTAAAACTTGAAAAAAAAGCGGCGTATTATCGTCAGATGTTCAATGACTTATCTTTATTGTAGAGGGATTCAGGAAAAATATTTTTCGAAATCCCTTGCAGTTTCCAAAATTTGTACTACTTTTGCAACCGCAAACACGGGAATAGCTCAGTTGGTAGAGCATCGGTCTCCAAAACCGAGTGTCGGGAGTTCGAGCCTCTCTTCCCGTGCCGAGATAAAAAGCTGTAACTATTTGGTTACAGCTTTTTTCTGTTTATAGCCTATAGACAATGGGAAAAGAGTTTCCGGTGTCAGTCTCTTTTCCTCGTTTTTAAGGTGTATTTTGAAGAATGGGAGGAAAGTATATGAATCATCAATCTCAAGCAGTATTTAGCCGGAATTCGAGGCCGGTGGTTGTGATGAATTTTACAGGAGTGTACAATTATGAGCCTTTTGCTCGGAATCGTCAGTTTGTGTGGCTGGACTGCCAGCATTTGAATGGAACTGAATGCTATTGTGATGAAGAAGGTGCTTTTGCCTTGCAGCGCATGATAGCAGATTATTTTCCGCTGGGAATTCATTTTATAGATTCAGGAAACTATCATTATGTGACGAAATTTTGGACTGACAAGCTGACTACTCCATTTGCTTTACTGGTGTTTGATCATCATCCTGACATGCAGCCTCCTTTGTTTGAACATATCTTGTCGTGCGGAAGTTGGGTAAAAGATGTGCTCGATACGAATACGAATTGTAAAAAGGTTATTATTGCCGGTGCTTCAGACCGTTTGTTACAGGAAGTTCCAAAGGAATATGGTGACCGTATCCATTTTTATAGTGAATCTTCTTTGGATCAGGAAGCAGGCTGGAAAGCGTTTGCCTCTGAGCATGTGAGTGAACCTGTCTATATTTCTATAGATAAAGATGTGCTGGACCCTTCTTCTGCAATAACCAACTGGGATCAAGGTTCACTGACTTTATCAGAACTGGAGCAGTTGTTGGCCGTTGTATTTCGGCAAGAGCAGGTCATAGGTATTGATATTTGTGGGGAATGCCCTGCTACCCTAAATTTGTTTGAAGAGATGCGAGAGACGGAAATCGATAATCGGGCGAATGGAGAGCTATTGCGCTTTTTCCGTTCGTTTGAGAAGAGATAGTCTATGTCAGAAGTTGTATATTATAAAAAAAGTCCGAAACGTGTTTTGCTTCGGACTTTTTTATGGTAAAAAGGATAATTATTAGTCCAATACAGTTACCCATCCGTATGGATCAGCTTCGTCACCGTACTGGATGCCACGCAGCTTGTGATATAGTTTTTCGCTGATAGGGCCTGGTTTGCCATCTTTTGCAATGACGTATGACTTCTGGTTCTCCAGGTCGTCAATGCGGCCGATAGGACTGATTACGGCTGCTGTACCGCAAGCTCCTGCTTCTTCGAAGGTAGTCAGTTCTTCTTCCGGAATCGGACGACGTTCTACTTTCATTCCCATGTCTTCAGCCAGCTGCATCAAGCTGCGGTTGGTGATAGAGGGCAGGATAGAGGTTGACAGCGGAGTGACATAGGTATTGTTCTTGATACCAAAGAAGTTGGCTGCACCACATTCGTCGATGTATTTCTTTTCTTTTGCATCCAGATAGAATTCGCTGGCGTATCCTGCATCGTGTGCCATTTTGTTGGCGCGGAGGCTGGCAGCGTAGTTACCACCTACTTTAAATGTACCGGTTCCGAGTGGTGCTGCACGGTCGTACTGGCGGATAATTACGTATGGGTTAGTGGCAAATCCACCCTTGAAGTACGGACCTACCGGAGTGACGAATACCACAAACATGTATTCGCTGGCAGGATGTACACCTACTTGTGCACCTGTACCAATCAGCAGCGGACGGATGTAAAGAGAAGCACCACTTTCGTATGGAGGAATGAAGCGTTCGTTGGCTTTTACCACCTTCTTCACAGCTTCACAGAATTTTTCAGTCGGAAGTTCTGGCATCAGGATACCCCGGCAAGTGCTTTGCAGACGTTCTGCATTAGCTTCCGGACGGAAGATACGGATTTTACCGTCTTTTCCGCGATAGGCTTTCAGTCCTTCGAAAGCTTCCTGTCCGTAGTGCAGACAAGTGGCAGCCATGTGAATGTTCAAGGTTTCTTCTGAACAGAGTTCGAGTTCTCCCCATTTTCCGTCGCGATAGTAGCAACGTACATTGTAATCTGTCCGCATGTATCCGAAAGACAGATTCGACCAGTCTATTTCTTTCATGGTTATCTTATTTTATAAGTTTTTTGAATGTTCTTTTAGCTACGCAAGCAAAAGTACGGTTTATATTTACAAAATCCAACACATAACCATTCTTTTTTGACATAAATAAAGGGGATGGAAGAATACTTCCTCTTTTTGCAATAAAAATCTTTATGGTAAAGTCGTTTGTTTCTGTTCCTTAAATGTTTTTATAGCCAACTCAAGAGGGAAGTGTAAAAGAGTCATTGGGGTATTTGACTTGATTTTTTCTGCTGATATGGGCATAAAGAGAAAGATTTTCTGTAAGTTTGCATGGAATTGAACAGAGAGATAAATACTGCAAAAAGATTTTATAATTATTTGTGGGGTATCAAAATGAACTGAAATGTGTTTTTGTGTGATAAAAATGTTATATTAGGAGAGAGAATAACTGGATGAATTTGAAACTAAAATACATACTAATTGTTTTTTTGATTATTGGAATACGAGTTCGGATTCCTGCACAAGAAACGATTCTTCCTGCCATTCAGCAGCAGGAACAGATATTGAAGCGCAATCCTGAAGATATGAGAGCCTTGAAAGAATTATGTTTTCTTTATTTGCATAAGGCTGATTATCATAAAGCTGTAGAATATGGGGAAAGACTGTTTAAGGTAGGATATGAAAAGCAAGATTATAAGTTTGGTGTTCTTTATGCACATATTGGATTGGGGCAGGCGTGTATTATGTTGGGAGATACGACTGCAATAAACCATCTTGGGCAGGCTAAATTGTTGGCTGAAAGTGAGAGGAACGATTCAGCTTTATGTTCTATATATAATGGGATGGGACTTTATGCCAGCAATATTCATAGGGATTATTATTCAGCATTGCACTATTTCTTTGAAGGGATAGAAGCCGCTCACCGATGCCATTATAAAGAATTGGAAGCTATTCTGCTTGGTAATGTTTCCAGTGTGTATTTTTTGAAAGATGACCCGGCCGGACTTACTTATTCTTTACAGATTTATGAGTTAGGGCATCAGTTAAATTCTGCTTATCTTATTTTTATTGGAGCCTTGGATGCATCTTATATGTATTATTTGCTTCATGAATATGATAAGGCTTTACCTTATATACAAGAAGCTGAATTTATAATGAAGCAGAATGAATATTATAATCAAGGAAATGTATATGCTATTTATGGGATGATTGAGTTTGCAAAAGGCAATCGGGAACAGGCCGTAGAATATTATAAAAAGGGACTGTCCTTAAATGATATTAATCAGACCTCCTATAAAGTATTGTTGTTGAATGAATATGCCAAAGCTTTGGCAGAAGAAGGAAAAAACAAGGAAGCAATAGATTTGCTTTTTAAGGCTTTGTCTTATACAAAGGAAGAGAATTGCGAAATTCATCGTAATAAGGTGATAACCACTTTATCGGCTTGTTATGAGAATATGGGTCAATATGTGGAGGCATTGGCCTGGCAACGTAAGCTTCAGCAGGAAACTGATAGTATTTTTAATACGGATAAAGAAAAAGTCTTGAGTGAACTTCGTATTAAATATGATACGGAGCATCAGGCAAATGAGATTAAAAAGGGTAAGCTGGCTTTGCTGCAAAAGGAAAAGAAGGAGCAGGCTTTAATGGGTACTTTGGTCATTATTTTGCTGGTAGTATTTGCTTTGTGGTATCGTTATAAACGGCAAAATCAGTTGTATACCCGTATCGTTTGTCAGCATCAGGAAGCTATCCGAAAAGAACAGCAGTTAAGAGAAGTCATTACTTTACTGCGAGCACAACAGGAGAGTGTTTCTGCATCGTCTCCAATGAGTGAAAAATACGCTGCTTCTTCACTGACAAATGAGAAAAAGAATTCATTGTTTCAGCGTCTGGAAAAGCTTATGCAGGAAGATGCGGTGTATAAAGAGAATTTTTTGACGAAGGAACGGGTGGCTGATTTATTAGGTACTAACCGGACTTATTTGTCACAAGTCATCAATGAACAAACTCAACAGAATTTTACTCAATATATCAATAATTATCGAATTAATGAAGCTATTCGCTTATTGAGTGATCCGGAAACAGATCTTCCCCTTAAGGCTGTAGCGGCAGAAGTAGGGTTTAATTCAATGAGTACGTTTTACAAAATATTCCAGAATACGGTAGGAGTTCCTCCCAAACAATACCGTAACAAGGTAATGTCTATGCATAAGAATGCATGATACTGCCTTTTTATAACAAAATGTTGTCCTAATGTAACAATTGTCGAACTTGGATACGTCTTTATTGTTAAAGTTATATCTTTTTTTTACATTTTTGCAACGAGAGAATCGTAAAAATGTCTGAGGACATAAGTCTATAACCTCTAAAAAAGATGTAAGTATGGAAAAAAACGTATTGCACGACATTCGGCTCAAAATGGAATTTTTGCTACTGTGTGCTATGTTGGTCTTGTCTGTCTCTCCAGCTTATGCTCAGAGAAACCGTACCATTCATGGCATTGTAGTCGATGAAAACAAGGAACCCCTTCCTGCAGCTCATGTCAAACAGGTGAATGATGACCCTAAAGGATCGATTGCAGCGGTCATTACGGATATACAAGGGCATTTCACTTTGACACTTCCGTATGGCACGAAGGAAATAGAGGCTTCTTATTTAGGATATACATCTCAGCGCATTAAGCTGACGGCAACTAATGATTATTACATTGCTCTTCAACCTTCTACAGAACTGCTCGATGAGGTAGTAGTGACAGGTTATCAGACTATTTCAAAAGAGCGTGCCACAGGGGCATTTTCAAAGGTAGATGCCAAGAAATTGGAAACACAGCGTTTGAGCGATATGGGTTCTATGCTCGAGGGACGCGTGGCAGGATACAGTGATGGCAAGATTCGTGGAGTTACGTCCATGAATGGGTTGACCACTCCGTTATATGTGATTGACGGATTTCCCGTGGAAAAGACTACGAACGACGGCTATGGAAACTGGATTGAAAGTGTGCCCGATTTGAATATGGAAGATATAGAAAGCATCACTGTTTTAAAGGATGCAGCAGCTACTTCTATTTATGGAGCACGTGCAGCGAATGGAGTAGTGGTGATTACTACCAAACGGGCTAAGAAAGATGAACTGAATGTTTCTTTCTCGGCCACTCTTACAGTACAGCCGTACGACACGTATGCAGATAAATATTTGGCTGGGTCTTCTACTATGGTAGAGCTGGAGCGTGAATGGGCCAGACAGAATCCGCATTTGAGTGGGGATAATGTACAAAGCTACGCCCAAACAGTGCTGGATAATATGTCTTATTCTTCACTTGGCATACGCAATATCTTGAATTATTATGCGGGACACATCTCTCGTGATCAGATGGAGAGTAATCTGACGAATTTGGCTTCACAAGGTTATCGGTATTATCGGGATATAGAAAAATACGGTAAGCGTAATCCTTTTTCACAGCAATATAATCTGAATATCGGTAAAGGTACCGAAAAGAACACTTTTAATGCGTCTGTTTCCTATCGTAACAATCAGCTGGAGGATAAGTATTCAGAGAATAGAACCATTGGCATCAATTTGCAGAATTCTACGAAGATGACTTCCTGGCTTACCTTGGATGTAGGTACATATTTGAACTATGGGAAAGGTACTACGCAGTCATTTAACCTTTTCTCACCGGGGTATACTTATATGCCGTACAATGGGCTGGTAAATGGTGACGGTACGTATTACACCAATACAGAAGAGGAACGTTATAGCTTGTACAACTTGAATTTGCTGCATAACAACGGATTGTACAATCTGGATATTACTCCTTTAGATGAAATAAAAATGAACCAGACTAAGAACCGTGATTTCAGCAACCGAACATTTGCTCGTTTGACATTCAAATTTACCGACTGGTTGAAGTATACAGCTTCTTTTCAGTATGAATATGCGGAATATAAGACAGAACAACTGAAAAGCAAGGACTCTTACGAAGTACGTAATCAAGTGAATACATTCTCTACTTCCAATAATGATGGAACATCCACTTTTGCCTTGCCGTATGGAAACATCTTTTTCACTTCTTCCAATACGACACATGCGTATAATTTCCGTCAGCAGTTGGATTTCAATAAAACATTTGCGGATGTACATGATGTAACTATGATTTTAGGTACTGAAACACGGGAAAATAAACTGGAATATAATGATCGTACACTTTATAATTATGACCCTCAGTTGCTTACGTATAGCTTGATTGATGCGGGAGCGTTGAGTAATTTCCGTGGACAATGGGGATATGCATCATTCGGACAGCAGAATTTTGCTTATATCCGTGAACTGATTAACCGCTATGTGTCTGTGTATAGTAACGCAGCTTATACATACGATGGAAAATATATGGTAAGCGGTAGTATTCGCTGGGATAAGACCAATTTGTTTTCTACGGGTTCCAAATATCAGAAACGTCCTATTTGGTCAGTAGGAGCTGGATGGAATGTGGATCGGGAAAAGTTTTTCCATGTATCGTGGGTGAATATGCTAAAATTGCGTGCAAGTTATGGTATCGGAGGTAATATTGCCAAAAACTCTGCTCCTTATATGATTGCTTACTACAGTAACAATAATCAGGTAGGAGGTATCCAGGGAACTATTTCAAGCCGTCCAAATCCGAACTTGCGTTGGGAAAAGACCACTACATTGAATGTGGGAGTAGATTTTGCCTTGTTGGGAAATCGATTGAATGGTTCTATTGAATATTATAACAAACGGGGTACAGACTTGCTGGCTAACACGAACGGAGTTCCTACAGAAGGATGGGGGTACAGCACTTATTCCATTAATAACGGAAAAATGACGAATCAGGGATTTGAATTGACCTTGTCAGGAGATGTAATTCGGAATAACGACTGGAATTGGAATATCAGCGGTGTGCTGGGCTACAATAAGAATAAGGTAACTTATATTAATGTAGAAGCTCCTGTGTCGTATCTGGTAATTGATTATCCGACGGCTTATCCTCGTGTGGGAAATCCGTACAATGCGATTTACGGATACCAGTGGGCCGGACTGAGTGAAACGGGAACTCCTCAGGTGTACGATGCCAAAGGAAATTTATACACCGATATGACTCCTCCTGAGATTGAAGATTTAGTTTATTTGGGAACTACCGTACCGGTTTACAATGGTTCTATTAATACGAATTTGCGCTGGAAGAACTGGGAACTGGCTGCTCAGTTCTTGTTTGAAGGAGGGCACAAAATGCGTAATACCAATGTGGCTTTTATCTCTTCAGGTATGGGAGTCGTAAGCAAAGACATAGAGAATCGTTGGCGTGAACCGGGCGATGAGGCTTACACAGATGTGCCGCGCTATATTTCATCTGAGAGTGAATTGTACAACTATAACTACCAAAGCATGTATGCCAATTCGTCCATTAACGTGATTGATGCTACTAACTGGCGTCTAAGAAATTTGTCATTGACATACCGTATACCTGCCAGTGTGTGTCATAAACTATATTTGAAGAATGCACGTATCATGCTGGGTATGGAAAATGTATTTATGGTAGCCAAGAGCAGTAATGCCAAGTATTTGCTTGGTGGATATACGAAACCTAATTATCTGTGTGGCGTTTATCTGAATTTTTAACCTCGATTTTTGTAATATGAAACTTATGAATAGAATTATATATTTCTGTATTACATTGGCATGCTTTTTATGCAGCTCATGTAATGATTACCTGAATATTGCACCGAAAGGTAATAAGATACCTACGACTTTGGCGGATTTTGAAGCTTTATTGCGTGATCAGTATACCATCAGCAGAACGCCTGTAGAAAATGCCTTGTATTTGTTGAATGATGTATATCTGACAAATGCGAAGGTAAATACTCCGAGCTTGAGCCAGGCTAATTATATGTGGGATGAATCAGCTGACCGTATTATGCTGAATAATGCGGATGAGGGGACTTATTATGTACTTTATGGAGCTATTTCCAGTTGTAATCTGATTATCGCAAATGCACCTACAGCTACAGAAGCTACAGATGCAGAGCGAAAGGAAGTGATGGCGTATGCAAAAGTGATACGTGCACTTTGTTACGATGTGCTGGTTAATTATTATGCCGATACGTATGACAAGGCTACGGCAGCAGAGAAGCGTAGTGTACCTCTTATTACCAGTGCGGATATTGATGCTCCTTATACGCAGGTTTCTATTCAGGAAATGTATGATTTTATCATACAGGATACGAAAGAAGCCATTGAGATGGGAATTCCAGCACAATCCATGACGGCTATTCATCCGAATTTGGGAGCTGCTTATGCTTTGTTGGCTCGTGTGTACTTGCAGATGCAGAATTATGACGAGGCTTTGCGCTATGCGAACCTGGCTTTGGAACAGAATAATCAGCTTTTTGACTGGAATGCATTTTATGAGGAACATCAGGCGGCAATTGACGATCCGGATAATTATGACAAGATTGTTACCCCTATGCAATATGATTATGTGGAAAATTATTATTTGCGTTATGGAGTACAGTCAAACTTTGATAGTTATGAATACAACATACCAGTAGAAAGAGCTGGACGTTTTGAAGAAGGAGATGCTCGTTTCCTTTCACGCTGGAAATTGAAGGTAGACAATAATGATACATATTATAAGGCTTTGGAGTCTGGCTTCTTCAATCATGGCGGTTTGACAACTTGTGAAGCGTATCTTATTAAAGCGGAATGCCAGGCTCGGTTAGCTCAGAACAATGATTATGCTGAATCTATGAATACTCTGAATTCCGTGCGGATAACCCGTATTCGTCCTGATAAGTATCAGCCGGCTACAGCTGCTACACTGGAGGAGGCTCTTTCTCTGATTCGTCGTACCAAAGATAATGAGTTGATATTCTCTATTGTTCCTTTTGCAGACGCCCGTCGTTTTAATCTGGAAGGTACGTATGCCAGTACTTTAATCAAAACTTATGAGGGGAAGGAATATAGTTTGAGTCCGACGTCTCATTTATGGACCATGCCTTTTCCGGCAGGAGCTCTTAATAATCCTGGAAACGGATCGATAGAACAAAATGTATCTAAATAAACATTATTATGAAAATGAAGAAAATCTCTGGTTTAGCCATTTTAGGTTTGATGATGCTGTCATGCGGCAGTCAGCCGAAAGTAGATGGCTATGTGTTGAAAGGTAATATTGAAGGCTTGCCCGACGGCACGCATGTGCAGTTGGTACCGGTAAGCCATGACAGTGAATTGCCTTTTGCCGATACGACGGTAGTCAACGGGCAGTTTGTGTTTACAGGAACAATGGAAGAGCCAAGAGCTTTTCATTTATTGGTGAAAGATGCGTATGGTTCGCGTAATCTTATGTTGGAAAATGCCCAGATGGAGGTTACGGGAAAGCTGGTGGCCAAGAAGGAATCTGACGGGGGAGTTTCCTATAATCTGTCTTCTTTGTCGGTAAAGGGTTCTCCGCTGAGTGCGCGTTATGATTCGTTGTTGTCTGCGCGGACGTATCTGGACTCGTTATATGCCTTCAATGCCCGTAAATTTGCTGCTTTTGACAGCTTGATGATGGCTGCTTATAAATCAAAGGATCAGGCGAAAATTAAGGAACTTCGGCAGAGTGAGGATGGTAAAGCCAGGGCAGCTGCCGATAAGGTATTTTTTACTACGGTAGATTCACTGTATCATCAGGTAGTCATGGCGAACAAGGATTCATTCTGGGGGCCATTGATGATGATTTCGTTTACCAGCTATTTGAGTGAGGATATGAAACCTTGGTATGAAGCATTGTCTTCTGCTGCCAAGGAGTCGTACTACGGGCAGAAGGTAAAAGAAGAGCTTTATCCGGCAGGTAAAGAAGGTACGGTGGTACCCGATTTTAAGGTTAAAGATAAATCAGGAAAGGAAGTAGCCCTTTCCACATTACGACAAGGAAAAAAATATGTGCTGATTGATTTTTGGGCTTCCTGGTGTAACCCGTGTCGGAAAGAGATTCCGAACCTGAAGAAGCTTTATGCACAATATAGCGAAAAAGGTTTTGAGATTGTAAGTATCTCTATCGATCAAAAGAAGGCTGACTGGGAGAAAGCTTTGAAAGAAGAGGGACTTCCTTGGCCGAACTTCCTGGATGAAACAGGAGTCGCTGCACTCTATAAGGTGAAATTTGTACCTACAATGTATCTGATTAATGCAGACGGTGTGATGGTTGGTGAAAATTTGCGAGGTGAGGCTTTAGCTGAGAAATTGAAGGAACTTTTCCAATAGGCCAAAGAGAATCGGGAAATGCCGATTCTGATAGTAATCATATAGAAACGGCACATAAATCTGGTTACTCGGATTTATGTGCCGTTTTTTGTGGGTTTCTTTCAAAGTAACTATCAATTATATAAGAACTGTCGTTTCTATAAAAAGAAAGGAGTGCAATAGCACTCCTTCTTTCATGCAATCTCGTATATCGGATTATTTTTTACGGTTGGCTTCCACCCACTTGCGGGCATTTACGAAGGCTTCCATCCACGGAGTAATCTGGTCTTCTTCTTTGCGGTCAAGCGGATAGTATGCGTTTTCCCATGGGAAGCAAGCACGTTCCAGGTGAGGCATCATGGCCAGATGACGGCCGTCCTGGCTGGCGATACCGGCTACGCTGTAGTCTGAACCGTTCGGGTTGCCTGGATATTCATCGTATGAATACTTCAGCACTACGTTGTAGTGGTCTTCCGGATAAGGCAACGAGAACTTACCTTCTCCGTGAGCTACCCAGATACCCAGTTTAGAGCCGCTCAGTGAGCCGAACATCACGCTGCGGTTCATCGGTACGGTTACACCCAGGAAGTTGGATTCAAACTTATGTGAGTCGTTATGCAGCATCTTGCCTTTCTTCTTGTCTTCCGGAGTAATCAGTCCCAGTTCCATCATCAGCTGGCAACCGTTGCAGACACCCAGTGACAATGTATCTTCGCGAGCGTAGAAGTTGTCGAGGGCAGCCTTTGCTTTCGGGTTGAACAGGAAGCTTCCGGCCCATCCTTTGGCAGAACCCAGTACGTCGGAGTTAGAGAATCCACCGCAGTAAACTACCATGTTGATGTCTTCCAGTGTTTCACGTCCGCTAATCAGGTCGGTCATTGTTACGTCTTTTACGTCGAAGCCTGCCAGATACAGCATGTAAGCCATTTCACGTTCACCGTTAGTTCCCTTTTCACGGATGATGGCTGCTTTGATGCCGCTCGGTGTACGACGGTTCGGATCGAGACCGAACTGCGACAGCTTGCCGGTGAATGACTTGTCGAATACAAATTCCAGCGGTTGCTGCTTGTAGTTTTCGAAACGTTTCTTGGCACAGCCGTTCATGCTCTGCTTGCGGTCGAGCAGGTAAGAAGTAGAATACCATACATCACGCAAGTAGTCGATACCGAACTGGTAAGTTGCATCGTGCAGAGTTGCCAGAATGTGACGTTCTTCAGTCGGCACACCAATCTTCACGTAACCTACACCTGCATCTTCCAGAATCTTCTTGACTTCTGTCTTGTGTTTGTCGGCTACCTGGATAACTACACCCGGATTTTCGGCGAACAGAATCTTCACGATGTCGTCGCACTTAATCTTGTCGAGGTTGATTCCCATACCACCTTCTGTATTGGCAAAGCACATTTCCAAAAGGGTAGTAATCAAACCACCGGCAGAAATATCATGTCCGGCCAGAATCAAGCCTTTGTTCACCAGTTCCTGAACAGCCAGGAATGCATCGCGGAAGTATTCCGGATTCTGTACAGTCGGCACGTCATCACCTACCTTGTTGAGTGACTGTGCGAAAGCAGAACCACCCAGACGAAGCTGGTCGAAGCTGAAGTCAATATGATAGAAGGTAGATTTCGGTTTGTTGACCATTACCGGAGAAACCACTTTCTTGATGTCGGATACTTCACCACCGGCAGAAACGATAACGGTTCCCGGGCTGATAATCTTTTCACCGTTCGGATATTTCTGTGTCATTGACAGAGAGTCCTTACCGGTCGGCACGTTGATTTGCAGTTCGCAGCAGAAGTCTGACAATGCTTTCACTGCTTTGTACAGACGGGCGTCTTCACCTTCCTGTGCACGGCAAGGCCACATCCAGTTGGCTGACAATGAAATGCTGTCCATTCCTTCTGCCAGCGGAGCCCATACCAGGTTGGTCAGTGCTTCTGATACAGCCAGTACAGAACCTGCTTCCGGATTAGCCAAGGCAGCCTGCGGAGCATGTCCCAGTGCAGTAGCGATACCTTTTTCGCCACGGTAGTCGAGGGCAACCACACCACAGTCGCTCAACGGCAACTGCAATTCACCCTGACACTGCTGGCGGGCAATCTTACCTGTTACGGAGCGGTCTACCTTGTTGGTTAACCAGTCCTTGCAGGCTACAGCTTCCAGCTGCAGCATGCGGCGCAAATATTCATTCAGTTTGGTGACATCGTAAGAAACGTTTTCATAATGACGTTCTACAGTCTTGTCCACCATATAAGTTTTCGGAGAAGAGCCGAACATCTGGTCTACGGCCAGGTCGAACGGACGTACGCCATCAGCCTGTTCGAAGGCAAAACGATGGTCGCCGGTAGTTTCACCTACCACGTACATCGGTGCACGTTCGCGTTCTGCAATCTTGTGTACATGTTCGATGGCTTTTTCGTCAATCAGCAAGCCCATACGTTCCTGTGATTCGTTGGCGATGATTTCCTTGGCAGAAAGTGTTTCGTCACCGATAGGCAACTTGTCCATGTGGATCAGACCACCGCAGTCTTCCACCAGCTCAGACAGACAGTTTACGTGTCCGGCAGAACCGTGGTCGTGGATAGATACAATCGGGTTTTCGTCTTCTTCGCACAATGCACGTACCACGTTGTAAGCACGTTTCTGCATTTCTGCATTGGCACGCTGGATAGCGTTCAGCTCGATGCCTGAAGAGTAACGTCCTGTTTCTACAGAAGAAACGGAACCACCACCCAGACCGATGCGGTAGTTGTCACCACCCATGACTACGACCTTGTTTCCTGCTTCGGGGCTACCCTTTAAGCAGTCGCGCTGTGTGCCGTAGCCCACACCACCTGCCAGCATGATAACCTTGTCGTAAGCATATTTTTCGTTGTTTTCTTCGTGTTCGAAAGTCAGAACAGAACCACAAATCAGCGGCTGTCCGAACTTGTTACCAAAGTCAGAAGCACCGTTTGATGCCTTGATCAGAATCTGTTCCGGAGTCTGGTACAACCATTTGCGCACTGGCAGAATGTTTTCCCAGTCGCGTCCTTCGTCTGTACGCGGATAAGAAGTCATGTATACGGCAGTTCCGGCAATCGGCCATGAACCTTTACCACCACCCATACGGTCGCGGATTTCACCACCTGTACCAGTAGACGCACCGTTGAACGGTTCTACGGTAGTCGGGAAGTTGTGTGTTTCCGCTTTCAGTGAGATGACGGTCTTAATATCTTTAATAATGAAGTAATCAGAAGTAGAGTGATCGGCCGGAGCGAATTGTTCTACCACCGGACCTTCGGCAAAAGCTACGTTGTCTTTGTAAGCCGAGATAATCTTGTTAGGATTTTCCTGTGTAGTTTTCTTGATCATCTGGAACAGAGAAGACTCCATTTCCTGTCCGTCGATGATGAACGTACCACCGAAAATTTTGTGGCGGCAGTGTTCAGAGTTAATCTGTGCGAAACCGAATACTTCCGAGTCAGTCAGTTTGCGGCCCAGATCCTTTTCCACCTTCATCAGGTAGTCCATTTCTTCGCGTGACAGCGCCAAACCTTCCTTTTCGTTGTATTCTTCCAGGTTTTCGATGTATATGATAGGCTGCGGTTTGATGTCTACCGTGAAAATTTCCTGATCCAGTCCGTGATACATACGTTGCAACATCGGGTCGTGGTCGGCATTTTCATCTTTCACCGGGAAGTATTCCTCGATACGACGGATACCGTTGAGACCCATGTTCTGGGTGATTTCAACCGCATTTGTACTCCATGGAGTAATCATTTCACGGCGTGGGCCGATGAACCATCCTTTCAGGTTGTCTTCGTTTTCCACAGTGGCATCGCTGTACAGCCAGCATAGTTTCTTGACGTCTTCAGCATTCAGTTCCTGATTGCATTCCGTGGCAATCACACTGTTTGTGGGTGTTCTGAAAAATAGAATCATAGCACTTGTATGTTATAATGAATATTCAATGCGCTTTAAAAGTGGTACAAAGGTAGAGAAAATCCTCGGAATTACGAAGAAAAATAAAAGTTATCACAGAATATGCCTATCTTTGCACCTTAAATCTAAAAACTCTTTCTATTTATGTGGTTACAATTACTGTTTGTGTTACTGGCAATTATTGTCGGAGCGCGTGTAGGCGGCATCGGTCTGGGAGTCTTTGGAGGCTTGGGGCTGGCCGTACTTACCTTTATCTTTGGTCTTGAACCCACCACTCCTCCTATTGATGTGATGCTGATGATTGTGGCAGTGATTGCAGCTGCCGGTTGCATGCAGGCTGCCGGAGGGTTGGATTTGATGGTGAAATGGGCGGAGAAAATCTTGCGTCGCCATCCTCAGCGCATCACGCTGTTGAGTCCGCTGGTGACTTACCTCTTTACCTTCTTTGCCGGAACGGGGCATGTGGCCTATTCCGTACTTCCGGTTATTGCCGAAGTGGCTCGTGAAACGGGTATCCGTCCGGAACGTCCGATGGGGATTGCTGTCATTGCTTCCCAGCAGGCTATTACTGCCAGCCCTATTTCTGCGGCTACGGTGGCTCTGTTGAGTATGCTGGCCGGATATGACATTACTTTGTTTGATATTTTGAAGATTTCCATTCCCTGCACCTTGGTGGGTGTACTGGCCGGTGCGATTTATTCCATGCGGGTAGGTAAGGAACTGAAGGATGACCCTGTATATCAGGCACGCTTGAAGTCGGGCGAACTGTCGGGTGCCAATTATTGTACGGCTGAGGTGGCTAATCCTGGCAAGGCGCTGACCTCCGTACTGCTGTTTTTAGGTGCCACGGTGGGTATTGTGCTATTTGGTTCCATAGATAGTCTTCGCCCGTCGTTTCAAACCTCAGAGGGCGTAGTGGTGATGCAGATGGCACACATCATTGAAGTGCTCATGCTGTCGGTAGCCGCACTGATTCTGCTGCTGACTGGCACCAGTGGGATGAAGGCTGCTAAAAGTTCAGTCTTCAATGCGGGTATGCAGGCGGTAGTGGCCATTTTCGGTATTGCGTGGATGGGCGATACCTTTATCTCCGGTAACATTGCCGTCATCAAAGAAAATATATTCGGTTTGGTAACTGATATGCCGTGGCTTTTCGGTATTGCGCTTTTTGTCATGTCTATCCTGCTGTTCAGTCAGGCGGCAACCATCCGTGCCTTGCTTCCTTTGGGCATGGCACTGGGCATTTCGCCCTATATGCTGATTGCCCTCTTTCCGGCGGTCAACGGGTATTTTTTCATCCCGAATTATCCAACGGTGGTGGCGGCCATCAATTTTGATACCACGGGTACCACCCGCATCGGAAAATACGTACTGAACCATTCTTTCATGATGCCGGGACTGATTTCTACCATTGTAGCAGTCGGACTGGGTATTCTGGCCGTACTCTTTGTGTGATAGAAAACCGAAAGTCTCCCTTCATTGAGGGAAAAACGGACTTGTTGGTTGTATGTCTCCCTTACGTGAACTTTACGTTTCTCCAGCCGGAGCTGTAAGTTTCCCGTAGGGGAGACATATGGTTTTGTGCCGGGAGACGTAAAAAATGCAGTAATGTCTTCCTGTTATTCCTTTAGGGCTTCTGAATTTGTCGTTTTTCAGATATACTCTTAATGATAATCGTATAAAAATGTAGGTACTTTCGTAAAAAAGTAGCATCTTTGCATTATGAATTGGATTGAACAGGTTACTATACTTGATTTGTTGCTGAAGGGATTGATTATCGGCATTGTCGTGTCTGCTCCTTTGGGACCGGTCGGTGTGCTCTGTATTCAGCGTACGTTGAACAAAGGGCGCTGGTTTGGTTTCGTGACGGGAGTCGGGGCGGCATTAAGTGATATTTGCTATGCGTTGATTACGGGATACGGAATGAGTTTCATGGACGAACTCATCCTGAAGCATCATATTTTTCTTCAGGTAGTGGGCAGCATCATGTTGCTGGCTTTTGGTATCTATACCTTCCGCAGTAATCCGGTGAAGTCGCTTCGCCCGTCTTCGGGTACGCGGGGAACTTACCTGCACAACTTCGTTACGGCCTTTTTTGTCACCCTGTCCAATCCCTTGATTATTTTCCTGTTCATCGGTCTGTTTGCCCGTTTCTCATTTGTCATGCCGGGCAGTCCCATCGGTTTCCAGTTAGTGGGTTATCTGGCCATTATTTTGGGAGCATTGGGCTGGTGGTTCAGCATTACTTATTTTGTCAATAAAGTACGTTCACGATTTAATTTGCGCGGCATCTGGGTGCTCAACCGCATCATTGGTGTCGTGGTCATGATAGCGGCGGTGGTGGGAATCGTCCTGGCCATTGCCGGCAAATCTTTTTCTTGATAGGATATGTATATTTCTCAACAACTTAAAAAAAAGAATATCGCCGAATACCTGCTGTATATGTGGCAGGTGGAGGACTTGATTCGTGCCAATGGCTGCGATATGGAGCGCATCCGTAAGAATATCATCGAGCCTTATCCGGCTACCGACGAGCAGAAGAAGGAACTGGCCCGCTGGTATGAGGACTTGATTAACATGATGCAGCAGGAAGGGGTGCTGGAAAAGGGTCATGTGCAGATTAACAAGAACATCATCGTCTGGCTGACTGACTTACACCTGCGTTTGTTGCGTTCGCCTAAATTCCCTTATTACAGTGCGGCGTATTACAAGGTGCTTCCTTTTATTGTGGAACTGCGTGCCAAGGGTGGCGACAAGGACGTGCCTGAACTGGAGACTTGCTTTGATGCCATGTATGGGGTACTGATGCTGAAATTGCAGAAGAAGGAAATCAGCGAAGAAACCATGAAGGCGCTGAAGGCCATCAGTGACTTGCTGGCGATGCTGGCCGGATATTATATTAAGGATAAGGAAGGCGATTTGGAACTGGATTAAAACATCACAGAACATGAAAAAGATATTAGTGACGGGAGCCAACGGACAGTTGGGCAATGAAATGCGTCTGCTGGCAGAAGAGCACCGGAATTTTGAGTATTTCTTTACCGATGTGGCAGAGTTGGATATCTGCGATGAACAGGCGGTAATGGAATTTGTATCGGCTCATCAGATTGATGTGATTGTGAACTGTGCAGCTTATACGGCAGTCGACAAGGCGGAGGACAACGTGGAACTCTGCGACAAACTGAATCATGTGGCTCCGGGCTATCTGGCCAAGGCGGCACGAAGCCGTAACGGCTGCCTGGTGCAGGTGTCTACGGACTATGTGTTCGACGGTACAGCCCATATCCCTTATAAGGAAGAAGATACACCGTGTCCGAATTCCGTATATGGCTCTACCAAACTGGCTGGTGAGCAGGAAGCGCTGAAGCAGTGTCCCAATACGATGGTGATTCGTACGGCATGGCTGTATTCTACGTTTGGCAACAATTTCGTGAAGACCATGATTCGCTTGGGGCAGGAGAAAGAAACGCTGGGAGTTATCTTCGACCAGATTGGTACGCCGACTTATGCACGCGATTTGGCTCAGGCCATTTTTGTGGCACTGGAGAAAGGTATCGTGCCGGGTATTTATCATTTCAGCAACGAAGGCGTGTGCTCCTGGTATGATTTTACCAAAGCTATCCATCGTCTGGCAGGTATCACTACTTGTCATGTGTCTCCGCTTCACACAGAGGATTATCCTACGAAAGCTTGTCGTCCGCACTATTCCGTGCTCGACAAGACCAAGCTGAAGAAAACCTACGGCGTGGAAGTGCCTTACTGGATGGACAGTCTGGCAGAATGTATTGAAAAATTAAAACAATAAATATGGCAAATCAGGAAATAGCAAGAAGACGAACATTTGCGATTATCGCGCATCCGGATGCCGGTAAAACCTCGTTGACGGAAAAGCTGTTGCTTTTCGGTGGACAGATTCAGGTGGCCGGAGCCGTGAAATCAAACAAGATAAAGAAAACTGCCACGTCCGACTGGATGGACATCGAAAAGCAGCGTGGTATCTCGGTTACTACCTCCGTGATGGAGTTTGACTACCATGACTATAAGATCAATATCCTCGATACACCGGGTCACCAGGATTTTGCTGAAGATACATATCGTACCTTGACGGCAGTGGACAGTGTAATCATCGTGGTGGACGGAGCGAAGGGTGTGGAAACACAGACCCGTAAGCTGATGGAAGTCTGCCGTATGCGTAACACGCCGGTGATTATCTTCGTCAACAAGATGGACCGTGAGGCTAAGGACCCGTTCGATTTGCTGGATGAACTGGAGGAAGAACTGGTTATCAACGTGCGTCCGCTGACGTGGCCGATTGAGAGTGGTCCGCGTTTCAAGGGTGTGTACAACATTTACGAGCAGAAACTGAACCTTTTCCAGCCTTCTAAGCAGGTGGTGACGGAGAAAGTGGAGGTGGACATCCATACAGAGGATTTGGACAACCATATCGGTACACCGCTGGCTGAAAAGTTGCGCAGTGAACTGGAACTGATTGACGGGGTATATCCGGAATTCAACGTAGACGATTACCTGAAAGGAGAACTGGCTCCGGTGTTCTTTGGTTCGGCTTTGAACAACTTCGGTGTGCAGGAATTGCTCGACTGTTTTGTGGAAATTGCGCCAAGTCCGCGTCCGGTACAGGCAGAAGAACGCGAGGTGCAGCCTGAGGAACCTAAGTTTACCGGTTTCGTGTTCAAGATTACGGCCAACATCGACCCGAACCACCGTTCGTGTGTAGCCTTCTGTAAGGTATGTTCCGGTAAGTTCACCCGTAATACGCCGTACCTGCATGTGCGTCATAACAAGACGATGCGTTTCTCTTCACCCACGCAGTTCATGGCACAGCGCAAGACTACAGTGGATGAGGCTTGGGCTGGCGATATTATCGGTTTGCCGGACAATGGTACGTTCAAGATTGGCGATACGCTGACCGAAGGTGAACTGTTGCACTTCAAGGGGTTGCCGAGCTTCTCTCCGGAAATGTTCAAGTACATCGAGAATGCCGATCCGATGAAGACCAAGCAGTTGAATAAGGGTATCGATCAGCTGATGGACGAAGGTGTGGCACAGCTGTTTGTCAACCAGTTCAACGGACGCAAGATTATCGGTACGGTAGGTCAGTTGCAGTTTGAGGTTATTCAGTACCGTCTGGAAAACGAATACAATGCCAAGTGCCGTTGGGAACCGTTGAGTCTATATAAAGCCTGCTGGATTGAAAGCGATGATCCGGCTGAACTGGAAGCTTTCAAGAAACGTAAGTATCAGTATATGGCGAAAGACCGTGACGGACGCGATGTGTTCCTGGCCGATAGCGGTTATGTGCTTCAGATGGCACAGATGGACTTCAAGCACATCAAGTTCCATTTCACCAGCGAGTTCTAAGGAAGACATAAAATGTGAACATAGAAAAAGGCAGGAAAGTGAATTGCTCTCCTGCCTTTTTTATGTTCTTAAATTGGGATATTCACTGAATGTTCCATTTTAGTTTTGGCATGTCTGTCAAAATCTGCTTGTGTTTTCAATAAATCGTTTGGATATTTTGTCTTTATTATTAATTACTATTAATATTAGTAGTTCTACTAAAACTTTTAGTTGTCTGTCTGATAATTTTCATATCTTCGTGTAGTATTAATCTTAAATGAGCTGTTTATGAAGAAACTGACACCAAAAGAAGAAGAAATAATGAATATTTTATGGACTCATGGTCCTTTGTTTATTCGTGAAATGTTGGCATTCTATTCAGAACCGAAACCCCATTACAATACAGTAGCTACTCTGGTGAAGCTGTTGGTAGAAAAAGGCTTTGTCAGTTATCGGGCGTTTGGAAACACCTACCGTTATGAAGCAAAAATAACAGGAAATGAATACAAGGGTTCGGCTATCGGAGAGATTGTTTCTCAGTATTTTGACAATTCTTATACCAAGGTGGTTTCTCAGTTTATTGAAGATGAGAAAATGAATCTGGATGAACTGAAGCAGCTGATAGCTCAGATAGAGCAGGGGAAGAATAATCGTAAATCTTGAACCTATGGTAGCCTTTTTAACCTATCTACTGAAAAAGCTCTTTCTGCCTGACATTGCTTTATGGATTCTACAAGTTGCTTTGTGCTTCGACCACTCGCTTTTCTTTGAACCGATGGGTGCTGGTGGGCGGAATGCTGACTTGTCTGTTATTGCCTTTTGTTTCTCTGGAATTAGAGCATGAACCCTTAGTGCAGTCTCCTTTTATACTTATGGAGGAATGGAAACAGCCTGTTGATGTAGTATCTGCTTCTGCTTCCGGTATGGTGGAAATTACTCAGAAGGAAGCCAATTATTGGGGTTGGCTTGTGTTATCGATGGCAGTTTATCTGTCGGGCTGTGCTTTCATCCTTTTGCAATGGGTTGTAGGCTATATCCGTCTGTTCCGTTGGATAAGTCGGCAGGAATATAAAGAATGTAATGGATTTCGATGGGTGTTGTACGATATTCCTGTCCGTCCTTTTAGCTGGGGAACGTATATCGTCATGAACAGTCAGGAGTATGAAGAATATTCTCCGGTCCGTCTGCATGAGGAGATGCATTGCCGGTATGGGCATTGTTATGACAATCTGTTGATACAGTTTATTCTAATCTTTCATTGGTGGAATCCGTTGGTGTGGAAACTGAGGTATGAACTTAATGGTGTTCATGAGTATCAGGCCGATGAAGGTGTGTTGAATCAAGGCATCGATGTAAAAACATATCAATTATTATTGGTGAGGAAAGCAGTGGGCTCAAGGCTCTACTCTATGGCTTGCGGCTTTACTCACAGTTCACTCAAAAAACGTATATCTATGATGTCGAAAAGAAGAACCAGTAAGTGGGTCCGGCTACGTGTCTTGTTAGCCGTACCTTTGGCTGCAGGGGTCGTGTATGCCTTTGCGAGGCCGGAAGTGAAAGAAACGGTAGCGGATTATGGTGCAGCTCTTCAAACGAAGAATCAAGGAAAAGAAAAATCCGGATTAATGGTGAGGGACACATCACAGCAGCGGAATGCAGACAACTTGATGCTGGATCATATATCGTCGGAAAAGGCGTATGTGCTGGAATTGTATTGTAACCAGCGGAACCAGTTTCTTTTCGGGCCTGAAAAGCCTATTTCAAAGAAGAAGTTTGTTGATTATGAAGCCATGACGGACGAGGCCAGGAAGCAATTGAAAGACTCTTTCGTCAAATTGTATTCTGAACAGAAAGAGGAAATGTTTCCTATTGTTGTCCGTATTGTTGCAGACCGTAATGCGAAGATGGGAGCTATTACTGCCGCCAAGCAGAAATTGGTAGAAGCGTATGATGAGGTCAGACGGGAGCTTTCGAAAACTTATCCTCAGAAACTGGTGAATGAATGCCTGATTTCCCGTTTCTATTATGCTTCTCCGAAAGCATATGCGGATGTACCGGCAGGTGTGGCCGATAAGAGTGTTCCGTTGCCGGGATATGAAGTCCGTTTTTTGAAAGATAATGTGATAGTAGGTGAGTTGGAGGATTTTTCACTGGATGAACTTTCTTCGAAAATCAAGCAGTGGTGTAAGGAAAATAAGGCTGAAAACCTTGCAGTGTCATTGAAGGTACCTTCAGATGCTTCTGAAGGAGTAGTATATGATATCAAGCAGGCATTACGTGAAGGATATATGCTTAAACTGAATCTCATGAATGGTTTTTAGAATTGATCCGTGTAATTAGTCTGTATTTGAAAACTTAGTTTTAGAATTTATGAAACGTTTTGTCTTTTATTTAAGTCTTATATTCGTTGTATCGGTGTTTGCTTCTTGTCAGAAGGATGGTAAAAGTATTGTTACTCCGGTATCTAGTGGGAGGCCTTATGAGGTGTTGGTGGTCGCTGATGACAAATGTTGGAACAGTCCGGATAGTGCGCTTTTCCATGTACTTGATACCGATGTACCGGGATTGCCCCAACCGGAACGTTCTTTCCGGATTTCGAGAATTCGTCCGGAGTATTTTGACCGTAGTACCCGTCTGTTCCGCAACATCATTATTGCGGATATTCAGGACATCTATACTCAGACTAAATTCAAGTATACCCGTGACGCGTATTCTTCTCCACAGATGATTATGACTATCCAATCGCCGAATCAGGAAGAGTTTGCCGAATATGTATCCAAGAATGGACAGGTGATTATTGATTTCTTTACCCGTGCAGAAATGAACCGGGAAGTAAAATTGTTGGAGAAGAAGCATAATGATGTCTTGTCTGCCAAGGTACAAAGCTTGTTTGACTGTGATATCTGGATGCCGGTAGAACTGGCTTCGTACAAGGTTGGCCAACAGTTCTTGTGGGCTTCCAGCAATTTGAATGATTTGAACTTTGTTATCTACACTTATCCGTATACCAGCAAGGAAGCTTTTACAAAGGCATATTTCATAGAGAAACGAGATTCTGTGATGAAAGCCCACATTCCGGGAGCAAAAGAAGGTATGTATATGGTGACTGCCGATTCCATTTTTGTAGAAGCTCGTAACATTGCGGTGCAGGGTGATTATGCATATGAAGTACGCGGTTTGTGGGAAATGGAGAACGATGCTATGGGAGGTCCTTTCGTTTCACATGTTCGTGTGGACCGTACGAACGGTCGGATTGTCGTAGTAGAAGGTTTCGTCTATAATCCGGGAAAACTGAAACGTGACCAGATCCGTAAACTGAATGCTGCCCTTTATACGTTGAAACTTCCTCAGGAGAAAGAGGTGGGAGAACTTCCTGTTGACAATCAGATTTCGGAAGAAAAGGTAATGAAAGACAGCTTATGAAATATAGTGCATTTATTATATCGTTGATTAACAATCTCTTGTCCTGTCGTGAAAGCATTAACTGAATTCGAAGTCGGACTTTCCCCTGTTTGGGTGGCCAAACCTTCTTTGCAGGGGAATATCTAGAGATACAAAAAGCCAACTAATTCGCAATGATTTGTGTGTGAATTAGTTGGCTGATTTTATACCATTTATTGAGTAGCCTTTTTATATCCTTAAATTTGTTTCCTTTGCCAGCTTCCCTTTTTCAGATAGAGATAGCTCAGCAGACCGATGGCTCCGGCATACACGTGTTCGGCAAACCAGCATACGGCTACATCCATTTTCAAAAGAAGGATGACCGTGACAATAAAAATCAGGTAGCAGGTCAGGGCTACTATCTCCAGCAGGAAGGCAGAGCGGGTGTCACCTGTACCGGATACGGACTGGAAGAAAATGAATCCGGCGCATTGGAGGAGATAGCTGGAGCAGAGTACCCAGAGGGTAGGGACGGCAGCTTCTACCAAGTCGGGCATGTCGGTATAGATGCGAAGCACATATGTAGGCAGACAGGCTATCAGCAGAATAACGGGCCAGACAATGCAGGTGCAGAGCCGCACGTGCTGCCGGATGGTGGGCATGACGTAGCGGGCTTCTCCGCTGCCAATCAGGTTGCTGACCAGGGAGCTGCAGGTGGAGGCAAAGGCCGTGATGGTCATGAACGGGATACTTGATACGTTACGTACAATGTTGGTGATGGCCAGTGAGCGTTCGCCCAAATGCTCAATAAAGATAAAGAACAAGAACCAGGTACTGATGGAGACCGCATTCTGTATCATGGTCCACAGTGATACACCCATGATGCGTTTCAGTTCCGTCCATCGGAAACTTACCAGTTGGTTCAGTCCGTATTTGGCGCAGTCTACTTTCCGCGTGGTGTAGATAATGAAAAAGAGCATGGACACCAGTTCTGCCAGTGAAGAACCGATGGCTGCTCCGGCAATACCTAATGCCGGAAATCCCAGCTTTCCGAATACCAGTATATAATTGAATACCACATTCGACGTCACCATGACGATGGAATTGAGCGTGAGCGTTTTAGTTTGTGTGGTACCTACAAAGAACGCACGGAACATGATGGCTACGAATGAGAAGAAAAATCCAAATACGCGCCAGTTGATGTAGCTCACCGCCGCCTCACAGATGCGCGGGGATGCCACCACGTGCGACAATATCCAGGGAGAGAACAGCCGGGACAGGGTAAACATGACCAGTGCCATGCCTAACAGAAAGTAAATCCCCTGATAAAAGATGGAACCAATCATCCTGAAGTTACCTTCTCCGTTGCGACGGGCAATCAATATCTGCGAGCCGATGCTGAAGCCGAATCCTAACATGAAGATGGCCAGGTAATATACTCCGGCAATGGCCGAGGCTCCCAGTTCCACTTCGCCCACACGTCCCATGAAAGCCGTATCGGTCATACCGATAAGCTGTTCCATAATCAGACTGATCAGGATAGGGTAGGCCACTTTCCATATTTCTCCATTGGTGTATTTGGTATGCATAAAAGGCAGGTATTAGTTAGGTGAGATGCAAAGATACGACATTTCTGCACAAAAAAAGACTATCCTTTTGCAAGGACAGTCTTTTGTTTGTCTTTTCTGAAAGAAGAATTAAGCTTCAGCAGGAGCTTCTTCAGCAGCAGGAGCTTCTTCTGCGTTTGCAGCAGCTTCAGCTTCAGCCTTAGCAGCAGCTTCAGCAGCTTTCTTTTCAGCTACCTTCTTAGCGATTTCTTCGTTTACTTTCTTTTCAGCTTCCAGACGTGCTTTAGCTTCAGCTTTCTTAGCTTCTTCTTCCTTAGCCTTCAAAGCAGCCAAACCTGACTGTTTGTTTTCTTTCCAAGCGTTGAATTTAGCTTCAGCCTGTGCTTCATCGAATGCGCCTTTAACTACACCGCCCAGCAAGTGTTTCTTCATGTAAACACCTTCGCGAGACAAGATGTTGCGTACTGTGTCAGTAGGCTGTGCACCTACCATTACCCAGTGTAATGCACGTTCAAAATTCAAATCTACTGTGGCAGGATTGGTGTTCGGATTGTAAGTACCAATTTTTTCAGTAAATCTACCATCACGTGGTGCTCTTGCATCTGCAATAACAATTGAATAGAACGCATATCCTTTGCGTCCGTTTCTTTGCAATCTGATTTTAGTTGCCATTTTTTAATTTAGTTTTTTAATGTAAATGATTTGAATTATGCTAATAACCCGTATTAGCGGGTGCAAAGGTACAACTTTTCTTTTGTTCTACAAAGAGTTGCGCAAATTATTTGTTGATTTCGCGCAGCCATTTCTCCAGTTCGCCCGTCCATTGGCGTTTGTAGGGGAAGCTGTCGCGGTATCCCCAGCCGTGTCCTCCCACCGGGTAAGTGTGCAGGCTGGCAGGAACTTTGTTCTTGACGAGGGCTGTGTAGTAGTTCACGCTGTTGGCCACCGGTACTACCGTGTCATCGCTGCTGTGCAGAATGAAGGCAGGGGGTGTTTGCGGAGTGACCTGCAATTCATTGGAATATTTCTGTTCCAGTTCCTTCGAGGGATTCTTTCCCAGCAGGTTGTCGTGAGAACCCATGTGGGTGTAAGCAGGGTCCATGGTGATGACCGGGTAGAAAAGAATCTGGAAATCCGGGCGAGTTTCCGCATCGGTGAAATGAGTGGCGGTGGTGCTGGCCAGATGTCCTCCGGCTGAAGAACCCATGATGCCCAGTTTTTTTACATTCCATTCCTGAGCGTGCTGGCGCATGATGCGCAGAGCCTGCTGTGAATCGCTCAGAGGCACTTCATTGTGTCCGTTGGGCATGCGGTAGCGGAGCACAGCATACGTAATGCCCTGGCTGTTGAACCAGTCGGCCATGCTTTTCCCTTCGTGAGCCATGGCCAGATGTGAGTATCCTCCTCCCGGACAGGCTACGATGGCCATTCCGTTCCCTTTTTTAGCCGGATAGACGTAGAGAATGGCTTCTTTTGTATAACTTGGAGAATCGGTATCTCCATTTTTTTCTTCTGTGATGCCGTTGTCATTAGGGGCACCGTTGGGCCATACTTTCATTTCAATCGGTTGTTGTGCGAAAAGCGTGCCCGACATAAGCAGCAACCCCATTAGTAGCAGTGTTTTCATGTGTGTGATATATTAGAGATTATTTTGTCAGTTTCATGCTGGCTTTTACCAGGTAAGTAATCAGCAGCAGATAAGCTACCAGTGACACCAGTTCGCTCATCGGGTTAGCCAGCCATTCTTCGTGGATAAGATTGATGTCGCAGTAGCGCATGATGGCACTCACTACACCCATCAGGGCACCTCCGGCAATGAATCCGGATGCCAGCAGGGTACCTTTCTCACCGCGTGCGTTGTTGACAGCTTCGTCCTTGCTGCGTGAAGTCACGTACCAGTTGATGGCTCCACCCACCAGCAACGGGAGGTTCAGTTCCAATGGAATGAACATACCCAGTGCGAAGGCCAGGGCAGGTACCTTGCAGAACGTCAGTACCAATGCCAGTGCTGCACCGATGCCGTAGAGCAGCCATGGAGCACCTACACCGTTCATCAGCGGGTCAATGACAGCCGCCATGGCGTTGGCCTGCGGAGCAGCCAGTTGTCCGCTGGTGAATCCGTAAGAATCATTCAGCACCATAATCACGCCGCCTACAGTAGCTGCGGAAACCAGTGTGCCGAGGAATTTCCAGCTTTCCTGCTTCTTGGGTGTGCTCCCCAGCCAGTAACCGATTTTCAGGTCGGTAATGAAACCGCCGGCCATGGACAATGCGGTGCAGACCACGCCACCCATTACCAGTGAAGCTACCATACCCGTGGCACCTTTCAGTCCTACTGCCACCATGATGACAGAAGCCAGAATCAAGGTCATCAGCGTCATGCCTGATACCGGGTTCGTTCCTACAATGGCGATGGCATTGGCTGCTACGGTGGTAAACAGGAAGGAGATTCCTGCTACCAGCAGAATGGCTACCACGGTATGCAGGATGTTGCCTTGCATTACATCGAAATAGAAGAAGAGTACCACGAGCAGCAGGGTGAACAGCGAACCGAAGGCGATGATTTTCATGGACAAATCCTTCTGAGTACGTTCCACATTTTCTTCGGCTTTTTTGCCCTTCATTTCACTGGCAGCCAGGCTGACTGCACTCTTGATGATGCCCCATGAACGCACGATACCGATGATGCCGGCCATGGCAATACCTCCGATACCGATGCTCTTGGCATATTCCTTGAAAATAAGTTCGGGTGACATGTCTCCGACGGCTGTCGTGATGTCCGGATTCCAGGCATTCAGCACCTGGTCGCCCCAGAACAAGGAAATGCCCGGTACGATAATCCACCATACGGCCAGTGAGCCGGCACAGATGATGGCCGCATATTTCAGTCCGACGATGTAGCCGAGTCCCAGTACGGCAGCTCCCGTGTTAATCTTGAATACCAGTTTGAACTTGTCGGCAATGGTCTCGCCCCATCCGCAGATGCGGCTTGTGAAGTTCTCGTTCCACCAGCCGAACGTTCCCACGATGAAGTCATAAAGACCACCCACCAATCCGGCCATGAGCAGCGGTTTGGCCTGGTCGCCTCCCTTTTCACCCGACACGAGCACCTGGGTGCTGGCCGTAGCTTCCGGGAAAGGATATTCGCCGTGCTTGTCTTTTACGAAATATTTACGGAAGGGAATCAGGAACAGGATGCCCAGCACACCACCCAGCAGGGAGCTGATGAACATCTGCATGAAGTTGACCGTCATTTCCGGATATTTTTCCTGCAGGATGTAGAGGGCCGGCAGGGTAAAGATGGCACCCGCCACGATAACGCCTGAGCAGGCACCGATGGACTGAATCATGACGTTTTCACCCAGTGCACCTTTGCGTTTGGTGGCGCTGGAAATACCCACAGCGATAATAGCAATAGGGATGGCAGCTTCGAACACCTGGCCCACTTTCAACCCTAGATAGGCAGCGGCAGCCGAGAAAATAACGGCCATGACGACTCCCCATGTCACAGACCAGAAGTTAACTTCAGGATACGTTTTTCCGGGAGACATGAGGGGTTCGTATTTCTCTCCCGGTTTGAGCGGACGGAATGCGTTTTCGGGCAGTCCCGTCGGTTTTTCTTGTGTCTCTTTCATGAATAATATTACATTTTGATTTGATTAATATTCTTAAGGGTGTCCAAAAGTAGTAAAAATCCTTTATATTCATTCAAAAGTGGGCTCATTTTTGTGCCATCGGAAAACGCACTTGCGTTTGAAAGAAAACGCCTTTACGTTTGGAATCAAATGCACTTGCGTTTTAAGTAAAATGTACTTGCGTTTGAAATGAAACACAAAGGCGTTTTTTCATGTACTTTTTCGGGCATAAAAAAACAGGAGAAACATCGCTGAAATGTTCCTCCTGTCAAGTATGAAAAATGATGAATCGTTACTGATTGATGTCGGCCGATGCCGGGGTCATGTCACCTTCTACTACCAGACGAGTGATTTCGTTCTTGGAGTTGGTGCGAAGGGTGATGGTCTTGCGGAAATGTCCCGGGAATTTGCCGGCACCGTTGTAAGTGACTGTCACTTCACCGCTTTCTCCCGGTTTGATGGGTTCTTTCGGATATTGAGGTATGGTGCATCCGCAAGAAGCAATAGCCTGATGAATTACCAGCGGGCCGTCGCCTGTATTCTTGAATTTGAATTTGCAAGTTACTTTCGGACTGCTTTCAGAGAAAGAGCCAAAGTTGTATGAGGTCTTTTCGAATGTAATTTCTGCCGTTCCCTGAGCAATGACAAACAATACATTCATGACACATAATAAGGTTGTAAATAAAATTTTCTTCATTTTCTTTGATTTTAATCCTTACTTCTGACAACTCCGCAAAGATACTACTTTTGTGTGAAACTGTTACTTTTGTGCAGTTTAATTAACAAACTTGAAGTGTTGTTATCGGTTTACCTGCTTTACACCTTTCACCGTTTTAATCTTCTTTATCAGCGATTCAAGCTTGGCATTGTCGTCTACGGTCACCGTCAGCATGCCCGAAAACAGTCCGTCGTGCGAGTCGATGCTGATGGAGCGCAACAGGATGTTGTTCTCCTTATTTATAATGGACGTGATGTTCGTCACGATGCCGATGTCGTCATGGCCGATAATACGGAGAGTAATCGGATACTGTTTGCCCTGGCTCTTTCCGGCCCAGCGGGCTTTCACGATGCGGTAGGGGAAGCGGGAACGCATCTCCTTGGCATTCGGGCAGTCGCAACGGTGAATTTTGATACCGCCGTTGATGCTGACGAATCCGAACACTTCGTCGCCGTAAATCGGGTTACAGCATCTGGCCAGCGTAAAGTCGAGTCCTTTCAGGTTCCGGTCGATGACCAGCACGTCATCCTTGTAGTCCTTCGCGTCGGTGGGCTGCTGCATGTTGAAGCCTTCCGCACTGCGGTAGCTGATTTCTTCGCGCTGTTCGGTTTCCCGTTTCTGCATGTCAAGGTACTTGTCGATGATGTCGTTCACGTCCATCGATTCGTTGGCAATACTCTGATAGAAGTCAGTCACGGTCTTGAAGCCCAGTTTCCGAATCAGACGCATCAGGATGGCCTCATCATATTCCAGCTTCCGGTTCTTGAATTTACGCTCCAGCGTTTCCTTGGCAAACTGTGTCTGACGGGCTGCAATCTCCTTCAGGGCCTGACGTATCTTGTTGCGTGCCTTCGACGTGGTGACAAAAGTCAGCCAGTCACGCTTTGGTGTCTGCGTGTTCGAAGTCATGATTTCCACCTGGTCGCCACTGTTCAGTTTCTGGCGGAGCTGTACATTTTTCCCGTTGACGCGGGTACCCGTACACCGGCATCCCAGGTTGGAGTGGATAGAAAAGGCAAAGTCGAGCACGGTAGCCCCTTGCGGCAGTTTGTACAAATCGCCTTTGGGAGTAAATACGAATACCTCGTCCTTATATAAATCCAGCTTGAACTGGTCCATGGCCTCCATGTCGCTGTCGGAGTTTTCCAGCGTCTCACGAATGGAGTTCAGCCATTCATCCAAACCGCTTTCTCCCTTTATACCTTTATACCTCCAGTGGGCTGCCAGACCTTTTTCGGCAATTTCGTCCATGCGTTCCGTACGAATCTGTACTTCCACCCATTTCCCTTCCGGTCCCATCACGGTGATGTGCAGTGACTCATATCCGTTACTTTTCGGCACGGACAGCCAGTCGCGCAAACGCTTGGGGTTGGGCAGATACATATCCGTCACGATGGAATAAGCCTGCCAGCACTCCTGTTTCTCCTTTTCAAGCGGAGAATCAAGAATGATGCGGATGGCAAACAGGTCGTACACGCCTTCGAAAGGACATCCCTGTTTCTTCATCTTCTGGTAGATGGAGTGGATGGACTTGGTACGTCCCTTCATGTGGAACTTCAGTCCGGCATCTTCCAGATTTTTGCGTATCGGTTCGATAAAAGCCTCGATGTAGCGGTCGCGGGCCTGCTTGGTGGCATTCAGTTTCTCTTTGATATGATAGTACACGTCGTGCTGCGTGTATTTCAGTGACAAGTCCTCCAGTTCTGATTTCAGTTTATACAATCCCAGCTTGTGGGCCAGCGGTGCATACAGATAGGCAGCTTCGTTGGACACCTCCAGGCGTGCTTCTTCGTTGGGGCTGTCCTTGATTTGCCGCATCAGGTTCACGCGGTCGGCAATGATAATCAGGATGACCCGCATGTCTTCGGCAAACGACAGGAGCAGATTGCGGAAGTTTTCTGATTCAATGATGGGGCTTTTGGAATACAGTTCGTTGATTTTGACGAGTCCCCGTATGATGCCGGCCACGTCTTCTCCATATTCTTCCTTGACCGATTCCAGACTGCAAAGATTGTATTTCACGGATTCATGGAGCATGATTCCTAGAATCGAGGCGCGGCGCATACCGATTTCTTCGGCCACGATGACAGCCGTCTGCATATCCTTGATAATGGGATTCATCTGGAATACATTTCGCGGAATGGTACCTTCTGCCATCGCCTTGACCAGATGGGTTTTCAGCTTGTGGCAGTCATCCTTTTGTAATGTATCTTTCGACAACCGCAGCAGTCGTTTGTAGAGTAGAATCAGTTGTTTGTGTTCCTCTTGTGTAAAAAAGTCGTTGTTCTCCATAATTCCTCGTTTTGCTGTTTGTGGGTAAAGTTACTTTTTTTCTGTTGATATGATGCACTCTTCCCGTATTTTTTATATTTTTGAACGTCATTCTAAAAACAGGAAGAAAATTCATTACCTAAATAAAGAGTTAATATGTTAACACACGAGGACAAAGAATTGTTGGCCAAGAAGGGCATTTCGGAAGAAAAGATTGCCGAACAGTTGGCTTGTTTTGAAAAGGGGTTTCCATTCTTGAAGCTTTCAGCAGCTGCTTCCGTAGAAAACGGAGGTATTATGAAAGCCGATGAGAAAGAATGCGAACAGTATCTTGCCGCATGGGATGCATACAAGGCAGGCGATAAGAAAATCGTCAAGTTTGTTCCGGCTTCGGGAGCTGCCAGCCGTATGTTCAAGAATATGTTCGAATTCTTGGGAGCTGAATATGACAAACCTACTACAGACTTTGAGAAGAAATTCTTCGACCACATTCATGATTTTGCATTCTACAATGACTTGAATGCGGCTTGTTTGGATAATACAGGAAAGAACATCAATGCCCTGTTGTCTGAACATAACTACAAGGCGGTGGTTTCTAACTTGCTGGAGTCTGCCGGACTGAACTATGGAGCGCTGCCTAAAGGCCTGCTCAAGTTCCATCGTTATGCAGATGGCGTACGTACACCGCTGGAAGAGCATCTGGTAGAAGGTGCGTTGTATGCGGCCGGAAAGAGTGGGGAAGTGAATGTACACTTCACTGTCTCTACTGAGCATCGTGCATTGTTCGAGAAACTGGTGGCTGCCAAGGCTGCCGAATATGAGGCTAAGTATGGTACGACTTATCACATCAGTTTCTCTGAACAGAAACCGAGTACGGATACAGTGGCTGCCGACATGGAAAACAAACCGTTCCGCGACAAGGACGGTAAATTGTTGTTCCGTCCGGGTGGTCACGGTGCCTTGATGGAGAACCTGAACGACCTGGATGCCGATATCGTATTTATCAAGAACATTGATAATGTGGTGCCCGACCGCTTGAAAGCTGATACAGTGACTTACAAGAAACTGTTGGCTGGTGTATTGGTTACGCTGCAGAAGCAGGCATTTGAATACCTGGAACTGCTGGATGGCGGACATTACAGCCACGAACAGCTGGAAACTATTATCCGCTTCGTACAGCAGAAGTTGCGTTGCCGCAGAACGGACTTGAAAGAGCTGGAAGATGCTGATTTGGTTATCTATCTGCGCAAGAAACTGAATCGTCCGATGCGCGTTTGCGGTATGGTGAAGAATGTGGGCGAACCGGGTGGTGGTCCGTTCCTGGCCTATAATCCGGATGGAACCATTTCTTTGCAGATTCTGGAAAGCTCGCAGATTGACATGAACGACCCGGAAAAGAAAGCCATGTTCGAAAAGGGTACACACTTCAATCCGGTGGATTTGGTATGTGCCGTTCGCGACTACAAGGGTAATAAGTTCGACTTGCTGAAACATGTGGACAAGGCTACCGGCTTTATTTCTTACAAGTCTAAGAATGGAAAAGACCTGAAGGCACTCGAGTTGCCGGGCTTGTGGAACGGTTCAATGAGCGACTGGAATACCGTGTTCGTGGAAGTTCCTTTGAGCACTTTCAATCCGGTAAAGACCGTGAACGATTTGCTGCGTGAACAGCATCAGTAATTTCCGGATAGTAGAAAAATAGAAATGTCCGCCTGTCATCTTTGTGAGATGGGCGGACATCTTTTTTATATATGAAGAAAGTTATTGCACATTTCTTTCTTGTTGAGATAATTTCTCTCTGTATTCTTTCGGGGAAAGTCCTAAATTTCTTTTTACGTATTTGTCAAAAAATGACAAAGTGGCAAAATTGAGTTCATTGGCAATTTCCTTGATGCTCTTATCGGGAGATTTCAGCAGGCACACTATATCCTTCATGACATAACAGGTGATGAGGTCGGAAGCTGTTTCACCGGAATTTTCCTTACATACAGCCGACAGGTATTTGGAGGTGACAAACAACCGGTTGGCATAGTAGCTTACCGACCGTTCCTTGGGGTAAGAAGATATCAGCAGCTCCATGAAGGCATTGAACAGATTGTTGGATGAATTGAATGCAATGGGCTTCAGCTGGATGTATTTTTCCATGGCATCCTGAAACTCGTAGATGAAGGCTTGCAGGAGGGCATTGATCAGCTCCTTCTGGTGGCGGTGAGGGGTACCTGTCAGTTTGGAATTCAGCAGATTATAGTACTGGCAGAAAAGCTGGCTTTCTTCATCGTTCAGGGAAATGATAGGATGCTGTTTCAGGTACAGGCGTGAGTACCAGTTGTTTGCGGATGTGGACATCACAAAAATACGTTTGGCATATTCTGGTGAGAGACAGAATCCGCAGCATTCAAAATCATCACCTATCATACCGTGTTTTAGCAGCGTTTGTGGGTGACAAATCATCAAATCATTCCGACCGATTTCATAAGAATTGTTGTTGAGAGATAAGGACGCTTTTCCTCTCAGACATAAGATAGCCAGGAAAAAGTCAGCCCGTATGGAGGAATACTGTTCGGTTTCATTTACTTTATTTACCTGGTTCAAGATGATAATCTGTTCGTCTTTATAGGCAGCTACCTTTTCCATGATTTCGGTGCTGGACATTCTGATGAGTTCTATTTCTTTCTCCATAACTTTGATTAATCTATTCGATTGCAAATGAACAGAATGTTTTTCAATTCTTAGTGTCCTATTTTTCCTGATGAGTATGCTATAGGGAAGATAGTAAGGCCGGATAGAAAAATAGAACACTTCCAAGGTAGTATGTATGCCAGATATTTCATGTAATGCCTTTTTCTTTGCGCTCACAAATTGCAGACATACTAAACATTTTAGAATTTATGAAAAAGAATTATCTGATGGCCGTTTGTTTGTTTCTGACTGTGATGTCAGGGTGTGGAAATAAAGAGCAGGCACCGCAGCAGGCTCAGTCTATGGAGGCAGTGGCAAGGAAGAATCTGACCGACTGTCAGCTGTATGCTCCGTTTTCCGGAGTCATTGCCGAGAAGAGTCTGTAGGTCGGACAGAACGTGGTGCCTGGTGTACAGGTGCTGAAACTGGTATCCGACGATCGGCTGAAGGTACGGATTTCCGTGCCGGAGACGGAAATCGCGCGCGTGGCAAGAGGACAGAAAGCCGTGATAGAGGCACCGGTTCTGAATGGAACAACGGCGGAAGGCGTAGTGACGGAAAAGGGGGTACAAGCCAATCCGCTGTCACGGTCGTATGAGGTGAATGTCAGTATTTCCACCATTCCGATTACTATCTTTATCTCACTGGGGCTTTTCTATGCCTTTGGCATTGAGTTGAACACCGTCACACTGGCTGCCTTGATTGTGACGCTGGGAATGATTGTGGACAACTCCATTGTCATCATCGACAGTTATCTGGAGAAAATCGGCGAAGGAATGTCGCGCTGGCATGTGTCTATCTTCAGTGCCACGCATTTCTTCAAATCCATATTCTCGGCTACACTGGCCATCAGTATCACATTCTTCCCCTTCCTGATTGTGATTCCCGGCATGATACACGACTTCCTGCTGAGTTTCCCCTGGTCCATTACGCTGATTTTGGGCATCTCCTTGCTGGTAGCCATGCTGCTGGTACCGTTCATGCAGTTCTGGTTCATCCGTAAGCCGATACCTTCGCATAAAAAAGGATTCTCGTTCATGGAACTCCTGCAGACCTATTATAATAAGTTGCTTGACAAATGCTTTGCCCATCCGTATGTTACTTTGCTGGGAGGAATCGCTTCCGTGCTGGTGGGTATCTTCCTGATGGGGAAACTGCCGCAGAAACTGATGCCGGTGGCCGACCGTAACCAGTTTGCCGTAGAAATCTATCTGCCTACGGGTTCGGCTGTAGAAAAGACGGCCTGGGCAGCCGATACCATGGAGCATGTGTTCCGTAAAGACCCGCGGGTGACTTCCGTCACTTCATTGCGGAGAGAATCTGGATTCACTGAAAACCGTGGCCGGGAAATACCTGAGCATGTTGCGTCAGATGCCGGAAATACGGCTGGCACAGACCAACTTCAGTGAACCGCAGACTTCGGCCAAGGTGGTGCTGAAAGAAGATGAGGCTTCTCGTCTGGGCATACAGAATGTGCAACTGGAAAGCACGCTGGCCATGCGCTATGGCGACGGTATAAAGGTGGCCAGTGTGTGGGAAGGCGATTATGATATTCCTGTGACATTGAAAAGTGAGAGAGCCGATTGTGCCGGTTTCTCCGATCTGGAAAACGAACTGATTCCGGTATTGGGCGGTACGCAGGTTCCCTTGCGGCAGGTGGCAGAAGTGGTACCTTCCGTAAAAGACGGACAGCTGGTACGCCGGAACGGTATCTATACCATTCAAGCGTATTAGCATTGCTCTGCTGATTTTTGCCAGCATGACGCTGTGTGTGTTCGGTACGGCAGTGGGTGTACTGATACAAGGAGTGGATTTCGGTATGACTTGTACACTGGGTATCATCAGTTTGATGGGAATCATCGTGCGTAACGGCATTATCATGATTGACTATGCCGAGGAACTTCGGGCTACGGAGAAACTCTGTGTGCGTGATGCCATTTATCATTCTGCCCGCCGACGTATGCATCCCATCTTCCTGACCTCGGCCGCTGCCTCCATGGGAGTCATCCCGATGATATTGGGCAAGAGCGGACTCTGGATGCCGATGGGTACGGTGATTTGTTACGGTACGCTGATTACCATGCTCTTCCTCTTGACGGTGCTTCCGGTGGCTTACCTGCTGATTTTCAGAGGAAGCAGTCAGAAACGTGCCCAACTGGAAGCGTTGGAGAAAGCCTGATGAGGTGATTAGGAATCAATCAAAAGAAGAATCATTATGAAAACGAATCGAAACAGAATAATAGCTTTTCTATTGATAGGTGGGGCGTGCATGAATGGGGCTTTCGGACAGAAAGCCTACACGCTGGATGAATGCATTCAGGCTGTCTTGACAAACAATGTGCGAATGAAGAATGCAACCAATGAACTGGAAATGGCCAAGCAGGACAAGAAAAAGGCTTTTACCAATTATTTCCCGAGCGTGAGTGCGGCTGGAACCGGTTTCATGGCTGATAAAGGATTGATGCAGATGAGTTTGGGACCGGACATGAACATGTCCATGCTGAAGAACGGAATAGCAGGGGGAGTCGGTGCCTCCCTGCCGTTGTTCACCGGCGGACAGATTGTGAACGGAAACCAGCTGGCCAAGGTGGGAGTGGAAGTGAAACGCCTGCAACGGAACTTATCCGACAATGAAGTATGCCTCACCACGGAACAATATTTCTGGCGGGTAGTGATACTGAAAGAAAAGCTGAAAACCTTGTCCAAGGTCGAAGCCCAACTGGCACGCATCCTGAGTGATGTGGAAGCTTCGGTACAGGCTGGAATCGTGACGCGGAATGACCTGCTTCAGGTACAATTGCGGCAGAATGAAACAAAGAGTACTCGTTTGCAGGTGGAAAATGCCTTGTCGGTATCCCAGAATATGCTGGCACAGTACACCGGACTTTCATCCGATACCCTTGACGTGGCTTTTGCGGTGGATGCTCAGCTGCCTGCATGCCCCGACAGCCTTTATTGCGATCCGGAATCGGCATTGGGACTTACCAGCGAATATGCTTTGCTACAGCAGAATGTGAAGGCCAGCCGCTTGCAATACAAGATGGCGGTAGGGAAGAACCTGCCTACGGTGGCCATTGGCGGAGGTTATGTATACCATAACTTCTTGCCGGAAGACCAGCGTTTCTGGGTGGGATTTGCTACGGTGACCGTTCCCCTGACCGGATGGTGGGGAGGAAGCCATGCCATTAAGAAAGAAAAGCTTCAGGTGAAGAACACGGAAAACCAGCTGGCCGACCAGGGAGAACTGCTGGTTATTCGCATGAAGAATGCCTGGAACGGGGTGAACGAGGCATACGAGCAGATGAAGATTGCCCGTCTGTCCATAGAGCAGTCTACCGAGAATCTCCGCCTGAATACCGATTATTACAAGGCAGGCACCTGCACGATGAGCGATTTGCTTGATGCACAGACTTTGTATCAGCAGAGTTGCGACAAGTACGTGGAGAGCTATACGGATTATGAACTGAAAAAAGAGAATATCTGCAAGTCACGGGGCGTCGTTAAAACAACTTTTTCTTGATGTGAAGGGCTGTCGGGAAGTATTTCCGATGGCCCTTTGTGATAAATTTTGCATATTAATTGCATATTGATTTAATTTGAGTTATCTTTGCAGCGCAATTGGGAAGCCGATAAAGTAAAAACGTCCTGAAGAAGACGTGGCTTTTTCAGGAACTTTTGTAGGTTTCTCACGTGAGAAACGTAGGGTTCCCGACCGGGAAACGTACGGCTCTGCAAAGTGAAACATTGGTTTCAGGGCAGGGAAACGTAAAAACATATTCTACGTTTTCACAAAAACAGACTAGGGTTAGAACTTACACAGATTAGAATATAGTATACAGCGTATGAACATGTGCAGGCAACATAAGGTAGTTCGGATAAAGGTCAGTACGGCGCTTTACCGGAGATGTCATGCCCGTGCGCATTGGTTCAGCGGATTTCTTCATGAAAGTTTGTAAGGCACGGGAAGTTGCGTCTTCCTGACGTGGTGTGAAATCTTTCTTATAAACTTTTATTCTCAATTTTGTTATGTGGATTATTTTATTGATTGTCCTGGCAGGTATTCTGGCAGGATATAGCCTTCGTATGTGTGCTTTTTTGAGAAAAGTGAATCTGACTATCTCGTGTACCATCTGTCTGATGTTGTTCGTGTTAGGACTTTCTGTGGGTTACAATCCGTTGATTGTAGGAAACTTAGGTTCTTTCGGCGGACAGGCATTGCTGCTCAGTGTGGCCGGCATTACGGGTAGTGTGTTGCTGGCACGCGTGGTATATCTGTTGTTCTTTAAGGAAGGAGGTGAAAAATGAAAGGAAGTTTGCTGGTATTGTCCATGTTCTTTGTAGGCTGTGTGCTAGGCTACGTGTGGAACTTTTCCGGATGGGAGTTGGGAGATACACACCACTTGTCCATGTATATTCTGTATGCTCTGATGTTTCAGGTAGGCGTCAGCATTGGCGGGGGAGAGGATTTCAAGGAACTGCTTCGTGGTTTCCGTCCCAAGATGCTGCTGATACCGCTGGCCACCATCGGAGGAACCCTGCTGTTTTCGGCATTGGTCAGTGTGCTGCTGACTCGCTGGAGTGTGTTCGACTGTCTGGCCGTGGGCAGTGGACTGGGGTATTATTCGCTTTCGTCCATCCTGATTATGGAACTTAAAACCCCTGACCTTGGTGCACAGTTGGCTACGGAACTGGCCACGATTGCACTTCTGACGAATGTCATCCGCGAGCTGGTGGCACTGGTGGGAGCTCCTTTCATCTGCAAATACTTCGGGAAACTGGCTCCTATTTCGGTGGCCGGAGTAACCTCGGTCGATGTAGCCCTTCCCTCCATTATCCGTGTGTCTGGAAAGGAAATGGTGCCCCTTGCCATCTTCCATGGGTTGCTGGTCGACATGTCCGTGCCGTTTTTCATTTCTTTGTTTTGCAAGCTGTAAAAGGAATCCCCGTCTGCAAAGCAAAGAGATGAAAACGGCGGCGGGGAGCCTTAGATGTCCATGCCCATGATGTAATCGTTCATGTAATATCCGTTGCCGATGGGGAAGTCCCCTTCGCGCACCTTCTTCATGCCCATGTGTTCATAGAATCCAAGTGCCGGATTCTGCCGGTTCACATTCAGTTCCATGCGGCAAGGTTCCGGATGAAGTTCCTTGATGCCCTTTATGGCCTGCTGGAACAGTTGCCGTCCGAGTTTGTATTTCTGGAAGTAGGGGAGTACGTAAATCTTCTGCAAGTGGAACAAATCCGTATCCTCCTGCTGGATGGACACATAGCCCGCAGGCTCACATTCTTCGTAAGCGATGTAGTAAATGTGATGCTCTTTCTCCATCTGGTTTCTCAGGCTCTCGCTGGAATACATCCAGTCTATCATGTAATCAATCTGTTCCGGAGTCAGAATGTGCTGGTAGGTAGCCGGAAAGGTCTGTGCCGCCAGCGTCCGGATGACTTCAATGTCTGCAAGAGTAGCTTTTTTAATCGTAAACATAGGCATTTCCTTTTTATAATGTGTTTTCTGCAAAAGTAGTTTATCTTTTGTATGTATGGGTTTTATCGAAACATAAACTTGTTAAAAGTTTTGAAATTATAATACCTTGCAATACATAGTATCAATATAAAACCTATATTTGTGTCATACAAGATAAATGAGATGAAATGAATGTAGACAATGTAAAATCGCAGATGCGCAAGGGGATGCTGGAGTATTGCATTCTGTTGCTGTTGCACCGGGAGTCTGCTTATTCTTCCGATATTATCCAGAAGCTGAAAGAGGCCCGGCTGATTGTGGTGGAAGGCACGCTTTACCCGTTGCTGACCCGCCTGAAGAACGACGGACTCCTGTCGTACGAGTGGGTGGAGTCCACGCAAGGACCACCCCGCAAGTATTATGGACTGACTCCGGAAGGGGAGGAATTTCTGAAAGAACTGGAAAGTGCCTGGGACGGACTTTCCGACACGGTGAATCATTTAAGACAAAACATTTAAAAATCACATGACATGAAAAAGACACTGACTGTAAATTTAGGTGGCACCGTATATCATATAGATGAAGATGCCTATATCCTGCTGGATAATTATTTGAACAACCTCCGCTATCATTTCCGTAAGGATGAAGGAGCGGAAGAGATTGTGCGCGACATAGAATCCCGTATTGCCGAACTGTTTGATGAGGCATTGCGTGGCGGATTACAGGTAATTACTATTAAAGAGGTGGAAGAGGTAATTGCCCGTATGGGAAAGCCGGAGGAACTGAATGGTGAAGAAGAAGGTAACCCGTCTGCATCGAACAGCAAGACTTTCGATAGTGAATCGACGGAAACCCGCCGCCGCTTGTTCCGTAATCCGGACGACCGTATTCTGGGTGGAGTGGTATCGGGCATTGCAGCCTATTTCGGCTGGGATGTGACCTGGACCCGCATCGTCTTTATTCTGGCTGGATTTTTTATTCATGGTTTGATTCTGGCTTATCTGTTGGCATGGATTATCATTCCGCTGGCACATACGGCTACGGAAAAGTTGCAGATGCGCGGAGAACCCATCAATGTGGAGAACATCGGCCGGACGGTAACCGACGGTTTTGAAAAGGTAAACGAGTATGTGCATTCAGAACAGCCCCGCTCCGCCTTACATAAGTTTGGCAATGGGGTGGTAGCCGTGGTCGGTTTCCTGCTGAAACTTTGCTTGGTGCTGTTGCTGATATGCTGTGCTCCTTTCCTGCTGGTAGGACTCATCGTCTTGTTTGCCCTGCTGATGGCCGCCACGGGAGTCATCGTCAGTCTGCCTGCCTTCTTCTATAATATATTGCCTTGGGTAGACTGGGGTGGTGTGTGCACCATGCCGGGAATGATTGTCGGGCTCACCGTATGCGGTCTGCTGATTGTCGGTATCCCGGTAGCCGGACTGATTCAGGCCGTCATGCAGTCGTTCGGTAGCTGGAAGCCCATGGGTACCTCTACGAAAGTAGTGCTGGTATTGTTGTGGATGATTGCCCTGGCTATAGGAATTGTATTGTTCTTTCAGATTCCTTTCCTGACAGAACCACTTTTGTCAGCTCCTTTCTGGGGTGAGTTCCTCTGATTTTGTCAGTCTCACCTGAATGTGTGAGACAAGAATGTCACATAAAACAGCCAAAATGGCAGTCCGTGTCAGAAAAAAATGCTGGCACGGGCTTTTTTTTGTTCTGGCATGGCATTTGTCTTTTAAAGGGCGTAACGTTTCGGCGTTACAGAATAAACCAAATTAGAAAATAATAAAAATAGATACAATTATGGGAAAGATTATTGGTATTGACTTAGGAACAACAAACTCATGTGTTGCAGTATTTGAAGGTAACGAACCGGTGGTAATTGCCAACAGCGAAGGTAAACGTACCACTCCTTCAGTAGTAGGTTTCGTAGACGGCGGCGAACGTAAGGTAGGTGACCCTGCTAAACGTCAGGCTATCACAAACCCGAAACGTACAGTATATTCTATCAAACGTTTCATGGGTGAAACTTACGATCAGGTTCAGAAAGAAATTTCTCGTGTACCTTATTCAGTAGTAAAGGGTGACAACAACACTCCGCGTGTAGACATCGACGGACGTCTGTACACTCCGCAGGAAATCTCTGCAATGATTCTGCAGAAGATGAAGAAAACTGCTGAAGATTATTTGGGACAGGAAGTAACAGAAGCTGTCATCACCGTTCCGGCATACTTCTCTGACTCTCAGCGTCAGGCTACGAAGGAAGCTGGTCAGATTGCTGGTCTGGATGTAAAACGTATCGTGAACGAACCGACTGCAGCTGCATTGGCTTACGGTGTAGATAAGGCTAACAAAGATATGAAGGTAGCCGTATTCGACCTTGGTGGTGGTACATTCGATATCTCTATCCTGGAATTCGGTGGCGGTGTATTCGAAGTATTGTCAACTAACGGTGATACTCACCTGGGTGGTGATGACTTCGACCAGGTTATCATCGACTGGTTGGTTCAGGAATTCAAGAATGACGAAGGTGCTGACCTGATTACTGACCCGATGGCTATGCAACGTTTGAAGGAAGCTGCTGAAAAGGCAAAAATTGAATTGTCTTCTTCAACTTCTACTGAAATTAACTTGCCGTACATCATGCCGGTAGCTGGTGTGCCTAAACACTTAGTTAAGACTTTGCCTCGTGCTAAATTCGAACAGCTTGCTCACAACTTGATTCAGGCTTGTCTTGAACCTTGTAAGAAAGCAATGAGCGATGCAGGTTTGAACAACTCTGATATCGACGAAGTAATCCTGGTAGGTGGTTCTTCACGTATCCCGGCTGTACAGAAACTGGTAGAAGACTTCTTCGGTAAAGTTCCTTCTAAGGGTGTAAATCCGGACGAGGTAGTAGCCGTAGGTGCTTGTATCCAGGGTGCCGTATTGAACAAGGAAGCTGGTGTAGGTAACATCGTATTGCTGGATGTCACTCCGTTGACACTGGGTATCGAAACAATGGGTGGTGTAATGACCAAGTTGATTGATGCCAACACAACCATTCCGTGCAAGAAGAGCGAAGTGTTCTCTACTGCAGCTGATAACCAGACAGAAGTTACCATCCACGTATTGCAGGGTGAACGTCCGATGGCTGCTCAGAACAAGTCAATCGGTCAGTTTAACCTGACAGGTATCGCTCCGGCTCGTCGTGGTGTACCTCAGATTGAAGTAACTTTCGATATCGATGCCAACGGTATCTTGAAGGTTTCTGCTAAGGATAAGGCTACAGGTAAGGAACAAGCTATCCGTATCGAAGCTTCATCTGGTTTGAGCAAGGAAGAAATCGACCGTATGAAAGCTGAAGCTGAAGCTAATGCAGAAGCTGATAAGAAAGAAAAGGAACGCATCGACAAGTTGAACCAGGCAGACAGCTTGATCTTCTCTACAGAAAATCAGTTGAAAGACCTTGGCGATAAGATTCCGGCTGACAAGAAAGCTCCTATCGAAGCTGCTCTTCAGAAACTGAAAGACGCTCACAAGGCTCAGGATTTGGCTGGTATCGATGCTGCAAGCGCAGAACTTCAGGCTGCATTCCAGGCTGCAAGTGCTGAAATGTACGCTCAGACAGGTGGCGCTCAGGCTGGTCCTAACGCAGGTCAGGCAAATAACAATGCAGGTCAGGGTTCAAGCAAGAACAATGACAATGTACAGGATGCTGACTTTGAGGAAGTGAAATAAGCACATAGAGAAATAAGAATACAATATCAAATGGAAAGCGTGTAGCTCAATGAGTTACACGCTTTTCTTGTTTTTGGCCGTACACAATAATATTGCTATCTTTGCGTTATTATTATAAACATCTGTACCTTATTTGTACCTGTAAGAAAAAGTAGATATGATGAGAAGAATAGATATTAAGAACTACAAAATGAATGAATTATGGCAGTAGCAAAGTATAAGATAGTACGGAAATGTCCTGTGTGCGGAGAAGAGTTCTTCGCAAGGACTTTGGAGTCCTGGTATTGTTCACCCAAATGCTCCAAGGTGGCGTGGAAGCGTAAGCATGATGAAGAAAAACGCCAACTTGAACTGGACAAGATTGTAAGCAATATGCCCAAGTCTAAAGAGTATATCAGCATAACGGAAGCGTATGCTATGTTTGGTGCAAGCCGCTCAACCATTTATAGGCTCATCTACATGAAAAAGATTTCCTTCATTGAGCCAGAGAAAGGAATACGACTTGTATGCAAAGGAGAACTAATGAATCTGTTTCCGTTAAGACAGTCTCCGCTTGACACCAAGCCAAGGAAACCAGTTACCATGTACCGCATGGAACCAGAGGATTGCTATACAATAGGTGAGATTTCCAAGAAATTTCATCTGGATGACAGCACCGTGTATGCTCATATACGAAAATACTCAATACCGACCCGGCAAATCGGTAATTATGTGTATGCTCACAAGGAATCAATAGACAAACTTTATAAAGATATAAAACCATTATGAAAAGATTAGATTATACTAAAGTCTCCGTCAAATTAAAGAAAAGTGAGTGGAGAGATGAGTGGTTCATCTATCTTGAAGCTTATCCTGTTTATGAGACGGGAAATGACAAACCCAAACGAGTGCGTGAATATCTCAGGAGGTCTATTACTACCCCTATATGGGATAAACGACGAAGCGAGCGAGCCGTTGCTGGTAGAATAAAGTACAAGCCCAAGCGAGATGACAATGGCGTTATTCAGTGTAAATCCAAGCAAGATATGGAAACTTGCCTTTATGCGGATGGCGTTCGAGTCCTGCGTCAAAAAGAGTACGACAACATGGCTCTCTTTACTGACCAGCAAATGGAAATGGCAGAACAAAGCGAACGCTCAAAATGCAATGTTCTGGAGTATATTGAGAAGTTAATCAAAGAAAGAGAGGAAACTGCGTCAGAATCGATAGTTGTCAACTGGCGCAGATTGCACACACTGTTGTCAATGTTTGCCAAGTGTGACTACATACAGTTCTCGCAGATTGACATGAAGTATATTGAGGCATTCCGTTCCTTCTTGATAAAGGCACCGCAGGGTGGTTCTAAGAAAGGAACTATTTCAAGGAATACGGCATCGACGTACTTCTCTATCTTCAAGGCGGCACTCAAACAAGCTTTCGTGGATGGCTATCTGAATTGTGATATTGCTGCCAAGGCTAAAAATATCATGTTTCAGAGTGCTCGAAGAGAGTATCTGTCACTGGAAGAACTTAATATATTGGCAAAGACTCCGTGTGATGATATACTAAAACGGGCAGCCTTGTTCTCTGCACTGACAGGAATGCGACATAGCGATATTCAAAAGCTTAAATGGTCAGAGGTTGAAGAATACAATGGTGGGTACCGTCTCAATTTCACTCAGCAGAAGACTAAGGGCGTTGAATACATGCCTATATCGCCACAGGCATACAAGCTTTGCGGTGAGCGCAAGAAAGACGGAGAACTGTTGGTGTTTGCCGGACTGCCTGACCCTTCATGGATATCTAGGCCTTTGGAACGGTGGGTAAAAGCATCAGGGATTACCAAGCACATCACCTTTCATTGCTTCCGCCACACCTATGCAACGTTACAATTGGCTAACGGTACAGACATATATACCGTAAGCAAAATGTTAGGGCATACCAATGTAAAAACCACGCAAATC
>NZ_JBBKBF010000019.1:0-54604 GCF_037892625.1 Phocaeicola sp. ICN-14070
CGTTTCTCCTGAACCGGAAAAATAAAATCTCCTTTAATGGAGAAAACTTATGGGTAATAAGAAGGATAACAAAAAACGCCTTGATGTAGAAATGCATCAAGGCGTAAATGTAAAAACGTGATACGTTTTTATTATTTGATAAGCCTATGTAAGCGAGTCAGGAATTCATCTGCGTCGTTCATGCTCAGGCAGAGCGGCGGAAGCAAACGGATGACATTGGTGCCGCTGACTCCGGTAAATACTTTTTCCTCGAAAAGTAATTTCTGGCGGAGTTCTTTGATGGGTTCTTCAAATTCCATTCCAATCATCAAGCCGCGACCGCGTACTTCTTTGATACCTTTGAAGCCTTTCAATTCTTCCAATAAGTGAGCACCTACTTTTGCGGCATTTTCAACCAGATTTTCTTCTTTCATCACGTCAAGTACAGCGATAGCTGCTGCACATGCCAGATGATTTCCACCGAAAGTAGTTCCTAGCTGTCCATATACCGGAGTGAATTTCGGATTAATCAGTACACCGGCCATCGGGAATCCGTTGCCAATGCCTTTAGCTACAGTAATCATGTCAGGGCGTACGTCATTGTACTGGTGAGCAAAGAATTTACCGCTTCTTCCGTAACCCGACTGGATTTCATCCAGAATCATGACGGTATTGGTTTCGTCACATGCTTGGCGAATGGCTTTCATGAACTCTGTAGTAGGAAGCTGAATTCCTCCTACGCCCTGGATGCCTTCAATGATGACTGCACATACATCGCCTTTGGCCAGTTCGGTTTTCAGCGCTTCTGTGTCATTCAGCGGCAGGTATGTCACGTGTCCGTTGTCATTGATAGGAGCAATGATTTTCGGATTGTTGGTTACTTCTACTGCCAGTGAAGTACGTCCGTGGAAAGCTTTGGCGAAAGAAATCACACGTGTACGTCCGTTATAGAAAGATGCCAGTTTCAATGCATTTTCGTTGGCTTCTGCTCCAGAGTTGATTAAGAAAAGCTGATAGTCATCATAACCGCTGATGGCTCCCAAACGGTCGGCTACTTCCTGCTGTAACTTGTTGATTACAGAGTTGGAATAGAATCCCAATGTAGCTACTTGTTTGCTGATGGTTTCCACATAATGGGGATGTGCGTGACCGATGGAGATAACGGCATGTCCTCCATAAAGGTCAAGGTATTCCTGACCTTTGTCGTCCCATACGTGGCAGCCTTTTCCTTTTACGATGTTTACATCGAACAAAGGATATACGTCGAATAACTTCATATAATTAAGAATTAAGAATGAATAATTAAGAGCAGCAATCAAGGAGTCCTGCCTGGTTATTCATTTTCATTATTCATTATTCATTAATTAAAATGCGCTCGGTTTCAGTTTCAGTCCTACTGTTTCTTCCAGGTTGAACATCAGGTTCATATTGTGTACAGCCTGACCGCTGGCTCCTTTCAGCAGATTATCAATGCAAGAAATGATAAGCAGCTTGTCGCCATGTTTCTCCAGATGAATCAAGCATTTGTTGGTGTTGACTACCTGCTTCAGGTCGATATTCTTGTCTACGATGTGGGTGAAAGAATCTTCTGCATAGTACTCTTCGTACATTTTCACAATCTCTTCCAGTTCTACCTTGGTCTTTACTACGATAGTGGCAAAAATACCACGGGCAAAGTCACCTCGGTAAGGAATGAAATCGATTTCTGAATGGAAACTGTTCTGCAGCTGTTTCAGTGACTGTTTGATTTCTGGCACATGCTGGTGTGAGAACGGTTTATAGATGCTGAGATTGTTGTTGCGCCAGCTGAAATGACTCGTAGCTCCCGGTTTTACACCTGCTCCGGTACTTCCGGTAATGGCGTTTACCATCACGTCGTCGTTCAACAGCAAATGCTTGGCCAATGGCAGAAGTCCGAGCTGGATACATGTAGCAAAGCATCCCGGGTTAGCCACGTGCTTGCTTTGGCAGATAGTCCGGCGGTTCAGTTCCGGCAGACCATATACAAAGTCATGGTCGTCCGATTTGATGCGGTAGTCCATGGACAGGTCGATGATTTTCAAATCTTCCGGTACATTGTGACTCTCCATGAATTTCTTTGTATCACCATGAGCTGTACAGAAGAATAATACATCGATGGTATCGAGTGGAAGCTCATCTGTAAACACTAAATCGGTTTCTCCGTACAGGCCTTCGTGTACGTCAGTAATCTTGTTGCCCGCATTGCTGGAGCTGTTGATAAATGCAATCTCTACATCCGGATGATTAAGCAGCAGGCGAATCAGCTCGCCTGCCGTATATCCTGCGCCTCCTATAATTCCTGCCTTTATCATACGTCAGCTTCGTCTTTATGGTTTGCATAATAGGCGCGAAGCGGAGTAGACAACACCTTGATGAAGCCTTTAGCGTCTTCTGCAGTCCATCCTTTCTGCATTTCTCCGTATTCGCCGAACTTGTTCTTCACAAGGTCATCTTTCGATTCTACTCCTACAGTAGAGAATCCGTACGGGCGAAGTTCCAGAATAGCTGTACCATTGACGTTACGCTGTGATTCGGTCAGCATGGCTTCGATGTCGCGCATTACCGGTTCCAGGTACTGGCTTTCGTGAAGGAACATGCCGTACCAGTTGGCTACCTGGTCTTTCCAGTATTGCTGCCATTTACTCAGTGTATATTTTTCCAGGAAGCGGTGAGCGCCGATAATCAGCATCGGAGCAGCAGCTTCGAATCCTACACGGCCTTTGATACCGATGATCGTATCACCCACATGCATATCACGACCGATACCGTAGGCTGCACCAATCTCTTCTACTTTCTGGATAGCCTTAATCTTGTCGTCGAACACTTCACCGTTTACGGCATACAACTCACCTTTCTTGAATTCCAGTTTCAGTTGTTCGCTGCCAGTTTTGGTTACCTGTTTCAGGTAAGCGCTTTCCGGCAATCCCTGTGCAGAATCCAGAATTTCACCACCGCAGATAGAAGTTCCCCAGATACCTACGTTGTATGAGTATTTCAGTTTAGTGAAATCTGCCTCAAAGCCATTTTCCTTCAGGTAGTTGATTTCATATTCACGGCTCAACGCCATGTCACGTGTCAGGGTAATGATTTCCACTCCCGGAGCCATTACCAGGAAAGTCATGTCAAAACGCACCTGGTCGTTGCCGGCACCAGTAGAACCGTGAGCAATGGCATGAGCTCCGATTTCGTTGGCATAACGGGCGATGGCCAATGCCTGGAAGATACGTTCAGAACTTACAGAAATAGGGTAAGTACCGTTACGCAGTACGTTCCCGAATACCATGTATTTCAGGCTCTTTTCGTAGTATTCCTGTGTTACGTCAAGAGTCACATATTTCACAGCTCCCAGTTTATACGCATTTTCTTCGTTCTTTTTTAACTGTTCCGGGCTGAAACCACCGGTATTGGCACATGCTGCATATACTTCATATCCTTTTTCCTTTGCCAGATACATTACGGTAAAGGAAGTGTCCAATCCGCCGCTGAAAGCAACGACAACTTTTTTCTTTTCTTCCATGGTGCTTTTCTTTATATCGTGAAGCTTTTCGCCTGCATAAGTTCAGGAGAAAACCTCGCTTGAGATTATTTTTGTATTTAGAAATTGTTTATTTTATCGTCTGTGTGCAAAGCCGGATCGTAAAGCATGGCTGTGCAGATACAGAATTTACGGTTTTTCGCCATCAGGATTTCGTGGTTGATACATCCTTCACATCCTTTCCAGAATGAGTCATCGTCGGTCAACTCGTTGAAAGTGACAGGTACGTATCCCAGCTCTGTATTCATTTTCATGACCGCAGCTCCTGAAGTCAGACTGAAGATTTTGGCTTTCGGCCATCGCAGACGAGCCAAAGTAAAAGAGGCATGCTTGATACGCTTAGCCAGTCCGCATCCTCTGTATTTTGGATGGACAATCAGTCCGGAAGTAGCTACGTACTGCTTGTTTCCCCATGATTCGATGTAAGTAAATCCGGCAAAATCATCTCCGCACAGTGCGATGATGGCTTTTCCTTCTTTCATCTTGGTAGCTACGTATTCGTGTGTACGTTCGGCAATACCCGTACCGCGAACTTTGGCTGCTTCTCTAATCGTGTCCAATATTGTGTCAACATAAACCTCGTGTGAGGCGTCGGCTACCATTACATCAATTTGTTTAGTAGGTTCCATTTTTTGTTCTTATCAGTTAGAGTTGGTTTATATTCGGGATAATGTTGGCAAGTGCATGCTTGACTTCTGTTCGCGTGCAATTTTCGCGAATCACCAGCATGATGGTGTCATCGCCGGCAATGGTACCGATGATTTCATGGAAATTGTGCATGTCAATGTCGTATGCCAGGCTGCTGGCATATCCCGGACGAGTCTTGATGACAGCGATGTTGTGGGAGAATTCAATGGAGATGAAGCCGTTGTGACGCAGCATTTCGCTGGCCTTTTGCGGTTCTGTCATGCGCTTGTACATGGTATTGTTGGGTAGTACATATACATAGTTCCCGTTCATGCTGGCAGCTTTGGCTACCTTCAGTTGCTTCAAGTCGCGCGACAGGGTGGCTTGTGTCAATTGGAATCCTTCTTTTGTCAACTCCTGCAAGAGTTCGTCCTGACTTCCAATCTCTTTGCTGGAGATAATCATTTTGATTGAATCAAGTCTGCTATTCTTGTTCTTCATTGTATAATTATTCTTTTACGGCTGCAAAAATACGGATATATTTTGAATGTCATGCATAAATTCTTACTTTTTTGTGTGTTTATTCTGAAAAATGCATGAATATAATGAATAAATAACCATTGTGAATTTTATTTTGTATTTTTGTGCACGTTAATTACAGAGACAAAGAATCATGAAGACCACATGGCTACAGGCAGAAAAGGATCCGATGGGAGCTGCCATATACGATTACTTCAAGAATGGAAAGGCTGGAAAGTTAAGAGTTTTTTCTTCGCAGTTTGAGGAAGATGAAATTCCAGTGAGTGAATTATTCCGTACGTATGAACACATGCCCTTGCTGGAACAGACTGCATTGGATATGGCTCAGGGAAAGATTTTAGATGTAGGAGCAGGCAGTGGCTGTCATTCCTTGGCTTTAAAGCAAATGGGAAAAAAGTCTGTGGCTATTGATATTTCTCCTCTGTCTGTAGAAGTCATGCAGGTACGTGGACTGGATGCCCGTCTGGTTAATTTGTTCGACACGCATTTCGTCGAACGCTTCGATACCATTCTGATGCTGATGAACGGCTCGGGAATTATCGGTCGGGTAGAGAATTTCGGTGATTTCTTTCAGCGGATGAAGCTGTTGTTAAATCCTGGTGGTTGTATCTTAATGGATTCAAGTGATTTGAGATACCTGTTTGAAGAGGAAGACGGAAGTTTTGTCGTTGATTTGGCGGGCGATTATTACGGTCAACTGGATTTCCAGATGCAATATAAACAAATAAAAGGAGAAGCATTCGACTGGTTGTATGTGGATTTCAACACCCTGAGTCTGTATGCTTCTCAATATGGATTCAAAGCAGAACTGGTGAAGGAAGGCAGTCATTATGACTATTTGGCTAAACTTACCTTGTAGCTCTTTGTTTCTTCTTCAACCATAAATAATACCCGCTGAGTGGAAGTACGCCTCCGATAAAAGCTGCCAGAAAATAAAGTATCTTTGTATAGATACCTCCCCAGCTTCCGGTGTGGAAGGCATAGAACCAGCCTTTCAGTTTCTGTGCGCGAGGCACTTCCGCATAGGTTGTGGCTTCTGTAATCTCTCCGCTTTTCGGATTGAATTTCAGGGTATCCGTACGGCGTAATTGCTGTCCCTGGATAACTTGTATCTTTTTCTCTTCTATACGGAGCGAAGTGTAGTCGGTGTATTTTGTCTGTACTTCCTGAACTGCCTTGTCCCAAGCCGTATAATCGGTTTGTTTCTTTTCTCCTTTCTTGGCACGTGCATCGTTTTCCTTTTGTGGGAGAGAAGTTTCGTGAGTTTGGGCCTGCTTCGAAGTGTTTCCTCCAAAAAGCCCGTAAGCAAACGAGCGATACCAGCCAAACGACCAGGTGAGCCCGGTAAGTGCCATGATCAGCAGGAAGAGGGTAGAATAAAAGCCCAAAGCTACATGGCTGTCATACCAGAAACGGCGCCATCCTTTGCGGCATGAAACCTTCAGCCGGTTATTTAACGCTTTTCGAGTTCGGGGCCACCAGATAACAAGGCCACTGACAAGAATCACGACCATCAGCAGGGTGGAGATGCCGACTATCATTTTCCCTACAGAGGAAGCTCCTTTCTGCGGTGGAGGATTCAGTAACCAGCGATGCAGTTTCCGCATGGTTTGAAAAAAAGCGTTTCCCTCTATCCATCCGTTCACCTCTCCCGTGTACGGATTCACACTCAGACTTTTTCTGCCTGCGTTTTTGAAAGTCACCGTAGCTGCCTCATCGGCTTTTCCCGAATATTGCAGTGAGGTTAGCTTGAGTGAATCGGCGGTCTGCTCTTTTATGCGTGCAATCAGCTGCGAAGGTGGAAGAACGGCAGCGTTCCCTTCCGGAACGCTTACCTTATATAAATGGGGCTTACATGCCTGAGTGATTTCCTTTTCGAATACCAGTGCAGCTCCCGAGAAACAAATAATGGAAAGAATAATTCCCACTGGAATAGAAAGCCAGAGGTGTATTTTCCCGAATAATTTTCTCATTTTCAAATGTTATTGTTGAGTTAATGCAATTTTACCTACTGTTGTAATTTCATCGGCTTCCACTTCCAGTCCTTTTACAGCTTCTCCTGTTTGAGGATTGATTTTATAGAATGTGGGAGTAGCACCTTCTTCGGTAGTTAGTACCGGAATATAAAAATATTGATTTTCCAGATAAGGAGAATTTCCGAAAGAAGAAATCAGGTTCATGTCAGGCAATCCTGTAATAGGAATCAGCTTCTTTTCGCTGGCTTTGAATATCACTAGCTCATTTTTAGGTGCATTGGTTCCCAGTGTGGCTACCTCTTCAATGCTGCATCCGTAATTATTGAGCAGGAAATAATCACTACCTACGTGCCAGCAGCGGAACAACGGATGGCCGCTCGCACCGCTCATCGTTTCCAGGTTGCAATAATATTCATCGAAGGTAGTACTTCCGGCAGGGATGCGCACGACGCCAGAAGGAAGTGTACCTTGTACCTTTGCCTTTAAGTTGGCATCAGCCGCAGGCTGGGTAGCCGTACGTCCATATCCTCCTGAAAATACATACAAGTTTCCGTCATCGTCGCTCCAAATGGTCTGATAGTACTGAGAACGCATGCGTCCGCAGGCAAAACCAATCTTGTCTGTTGTCGCAATAACCGGTTCTTCATCAAAGTTGCTGCCGCTATAAATGGCAATATAAGCATTATCCGGATATTGGGTAGAAGGAATCTGTCCGGCAGTATATTTACCGCTTCCTGAGCCGCCGGTACCGGTTGCTACATAGTCTTGACTCAACACTTTGTCGGGCCAGGTGTTCACTCCATAGTGACTCATACCCATGGGAATAATAGAGGTGTAGAGCTTTCCGTTGGCTTCCACAAATCCGGCCATAGTTACCTTTTCACCATTTCCTAAAAAGTTCTCGGCCAAAATATCCTGTTGGTTGGTACTGGTAGTACCATCTTTCGCATTCAAGTAGTTAAATAAAAAACCTTGTGCCGCATTACCCTGACTGTCCGTCTGCTTGGTGTCTCCGGTAGATACGGTAATCACATTGTCACCCCATGTGCCGTAGGTCGTAAAACGGTTGAATGTATAAGTGTATTTTTTCTGCGGCACATTGTTGGCATCCAGATAGTAACATCCTCCGGTGCCTTGTGAGCCGTCGTTATATTTGATTCCGAAAAAATAATTCTGGTCGTAGAAAATCCAGTAAGAAATCTGGTCCTGAAATTCTTTCCCGTTTTCAATGACTGAGATTTTGCCTTCGTTCAGACTTTCGGCCGTAAGCAGATAAGAAGTACCTCCTGCGGTAACCGGAATGACGTAGTTTCCCTTGAAGTTGTTGTGATTGCTGAAGGTTGGGTCATTTTCTTCGTTCTGACACCCCATGAACAGGCCTCCCATGCAGAAAGCACCCAGTCCTAACATAAAGTTCTTTTTATTCATATACTTGTATTTATATTTTTATTGGTTTATTACTTTCCAAAATACACTCGAAATTTTCCATAAAATGCCCGTCCGGCTTTTTGCAGACTAAAGTTGTCATACAGTTTCTCATCGGTGAGATTCCGGCATTCAAATGAAATGTTGTAACGTCCGTTTCGGATACTGTACCCTAAAGAGAGATTGTGCGAAATCTGCTGCGGTACCCGAATCTTAGTAGACGGGTCACCAAAGTTTTCCCAATACAAAGGGAAGTCATGCTGGTAGAAACAATCCCATCCGAATGTGAGGGTATTCCCTTTCGCAAACAGATTATGCCAGTAGAAGTTCATGTCTACGTTTGCATACTGGTAAGGAATGTTCGGGATACGTTGTCCGTATGTCAGTGCATTCTGTCCGCTGCTTGCTGCCCGTTTCTTTTCCTTGTCGCGGGTGTCAAGGTTGTTGAACGTACCTCCCATATTGAACCAGTTGCTGTAACTGTATCGCAAAGACACATTGAATCCTTTTGTCTCTACCCGGCCATGATTGGTGTAGCTTCCATAGCTGGTACCTCCTACGGTCGACAGGTCACGTTTGATGTAGTCTTGGGTGTTACGGTAAATGATTCCTCCTTCCACATACAATCCGTGTTTGCCTAACTGCTTGTTGTAGCTGGCACTCAGGTTTACGTTGTCACTACGTTCAGGTTTCAAGTCAGCTTTTCCTGCTTCAAGGTCACCGTCACCAAACAGTTCCTGGGTGCTGGGCATGCGCAGTGCCTTTTCGTAAGAGAGTTTCAACTGAATGGCTTTCCCTAAGAAATAGGTTCCGGCAGCTCCATATCCGAAAGAGCTGACACTTTGCGACACTCTCGTGTCACTTCCTACATTGTTGTCGCTCAGCTGTACCGTTCCTTCACTGTAAGAATTGTAGTGCTTGCCGAAGACCGACAGATTCCATTTTTCAGAAGGCATCAGGCGATAAGATAACCCTGCAATGTTCTTCCGGCTTTTGGTAGGTTCATCATAATCTTCCAGTACGGAATTTTTCTCAATCAGACTTCGCCCTGTACGACGAAAAGTACTGAATACATTATTAAATGTAAACGAGTGCATTTTGCCCAGTCGGTATACCGCAGTAAGTGTGGTATTCCAGTTTGTATTGATTTGTTCACTGAACTGGTGATTCTGTTCGCCGGCAGTCGATCTGGGGATACGGTCACCCAGCCAGTTATATTTGTACATCGCTGTATCCACGTTTGTCGTCAGGTTGTGGTTGTAATTGGCCGTGACCGTCACATCCAATCCTTTGGTGAAAAGATTCTGCTTGCGATATTCTACCGAAGGAACGATGGAATAGCCGTGACGATGTTTCTCGCCGAATACGATTTCCTGGTACACTCCGTTCTGTATTTCTTTGTAGAAATGCGAGTAGGCCACATTAAACATCAGCCGGTCGGCCCAGCTTTTTCCGGTAATCCCGATTTTTCCGATGACCGCTTCGTTGTGGAATGTATCATTGAATCGTTTTACGCGCTGTATATTACTTTCATCGCTGACAGACGTATTGTTTTCGTGGTTGAACTCTTCCACCCAGTTGTTGATATAGTAATTATTGTCAGAGTAATTCTGATACGCATTGATTTCGTATGTCAGTCCGTTTTTGAAACTCTGCCCGAAGTTTACATACGATTTATGCGTGTTGAACGAACCGTATGAGTATGACGCATCCAGAAACCAGTTGCGTTTCTGTTTGTTGGTTACAATGTTGATAACTCCCCCTAAGGCATCGGTACCGAATCCTACGGGTACCACACCTTTATATACCTCAATGCGCTCGGCAAAGTTGACCGGAATGTTATTCAGGTCGAAAGCTGTTCCTGCCCCTTCCTGTGGCACCCCGTCGATAAATACCTTTACATGCTTGCCACTGAAGCCGTCGAGCATCAGCTGCATGTCCGAACCCACACCTCCAGACTCGCGCAGTTTCATTCCCGGAAGCTTCTGTAACGCTTCACTCAAGTTTTTGGTGGAATTCTGCAGTTCACGCGTATCTACAGCCACGGCATTAAAGGCCGAGCGCTTGATACGTCCGACTCCGTTGGAAACGACAACGACTTCATCCAGTTCGGTGACTGACGGCTTCAAGATTACATTTTGTTTGCTACGTCCGTCTGCCAGAATTTCCACTTCTTTTTCTACCGTTTCAAACCCGATGGCAGAAACGGTCAGTGTGTATTTCCCGGCGGGTGCTTTCAGATGATACAAGCCTTTTTCGTTGGTTGTACAGCCATATTGCGTACCTTTCAGGTACACCGTGGCGAAGTCAATGACACCCTTGTCCGAAGAAAGAACTTTTCCAGATAGTAGTGAACGGCCTTGTGCAGAAAGAGATAAGACACAAGCACCCAATAATATAAAAAGTACACCCCACTTCAAATTTTCGCTTCCCCGCGAAAAAGATAAATTTCTCATTTACTGTAACTCGTATTTTTTGTTCAGGACTAATTTTCTGTGTGCAAAATTAAGGCGATTGTCCGGGTGGGGCAATCGCCAAATATGGGTAATTTAGACTATGTATAAATACCTATTTGTAGGTATTCTGTAGTTTGTCCTATGAAATGTAACGAGTTACAGTTAGAGAATTTGGACTGTTACAGGAGATGGAAGTGCTTCAATGCCTTCATGATACCTTCCTCATCCACTGAGGTGGTGATATAATCGGCCGCAGCTTGTATGTGAGGAGCTGCGTTTCCCATGGCAATTCCCATACCTACATGTTTCAACATCGGAATGTCGTTGCCGCCATCGCCGAAAGCCATGGTATCTTTCAGGTCAATGCCGTAGTAAGCCAACATCTGGTCGATACCGTGACTTTTGCTGTTTCCCCGTGCAATGATGTCGGCAAAGAGCGGATGCCAGCGCATGGGTTCACAATGAGTCAGCACCTTCCCAAATATTTCTTCGTCTTTCTCTTCGGGGAAATATCCCATGATTTGCAGAATTTCTTTCTCTCTTGCAGTTTCTATGGGACGGATTTCCGGAATGTCAATTTGAATCAGACGGGCAATCTCTCTGACAGCCTCATCCTCATGTGTCAGGAACCAGGTATTGTCGTGTACAAAAACAAACGGTATTCCCGGATGGTCATGCTGGTACTGAATGAGTCGTTCAATGTCTTCCTGCGGCACACAACCCTTGTAAATGTCTTCATGATTTGCTGTGAAGCAATGTGCTCCGTTCAGCGTGACATAACCGTCGAAATCCAGGTCACCCACGGCATCCATCATCAATGTCTTTGGACGGCCGGTAGCAATGAATACCTTAATACCTTTTTCTCTCAAAAGTCGCAGGGCTTCGCGGGTAGACTCCGGCACGGTGTGAGTCTGGAAAGAAACTAATGTTCCATCAATATCAAAGAATATCGCTTTTACCATTTTTCGTGTATTAAAAGTCCGTGCAAAGATAATGAATAAAAGAGACTGGGGAAGAACAACTCTTCCTATTTATATTACGAAGTACTAACACTCTTTTCCGATATTCTGTACTAACTTCAGGAAGTCGTCCTTAGGAACAATCAGCTTGTTTCGTGTTTTCAGGCGTATGTTGTAAACCGTCTGAGTTGAGCAGTGCAAAAAGTCTGCAATCTTTACACTTTCACTAATTCCCAATCGTACAAGGGCATAAATACGTAGCGTGGTATTTAGTTTTTCATCTTCTGTCAGGACAATCCGTTCCTCCGGGACAAGTAACTGATTGAATTCTTCCACGAAAGAAGGATACACATGAAGAAAAATGGTATCAAAAGTGCGGTAGAACTCTTTTAGTTCGCTTTGTGTCATAGCTTGGTTGCTGGTTAAAGCTAAGGCCTCCTCATATTGATGTACTTTGAGCTTACATTTGAGTTTTCCTCTGAATTCATCGAGCAGGCTGATATAGTTGGAACAAATGGAGAGTACATAAGCGATGTATTCTTCCTTCAACTGGTTGGATGCCTGTAATTTTAGATTGGCTTCTTTTAAGCTGGTGTTTAGTTGCTGTTCTTTTTGATGGGCATGTTCCAGGTCTTTGTGTACTTTTGCCATCTCAGCAGCTTGTTCATTTAATTGTTTGTTCGCTTGGTTTATCTGGATACGTGAACTGTTTATTTTACCAATCTGTTTCCATAATATGAAAATAGTAATAATCAGTGCCAATGCGAGGAGGCCCAATAGTAATACAGAGGTCCTTAGTTTGGATTTCTGGGCTTTGTCGAGACTTTGATAGGCGGTCAATATATCATGCTGTGTCTTGGAAATACTCACCAGACGGACTCGGTTGCAATATGACTGGGCAAGCTCCAGACACTTGGAAATATAAAGGTATGCACGCTCAATATTTCCTTCCTGAAATTCTATCTGTGCCAGTTCTTCTAATGAGGCTATATCTTGATTAGCTGATTTTACATCTGCCAAAGCAGATAAAACAAGATAATATTTGGCTTTATCCTTGACTCCCTGTTTCTGATAGATTTTAGATAGCATATAGGCATTCATGGCATCGTGACGTGTGTCCATCTGTGACTGGCGGACTGCTGTTTCCAATGTATCTTTAATACAAGAAAGGTTATCCGAGTTAAACAGTGCCAAACCTTGGTACCACAGGGACATTTGTTCTTTCTCTGTTTGTAAACATAAAGCAAGTGAATCTCGGTACAATTGTTCTTGCCGGGCATAATAGTCCACTTGTTCACGTACTTCACGTACGCTTTGAGGAACGTGTTTGCTCCAGTCAATGGGAGCTGCCGAATATTGCAGTATGTGCCCGGCCAGGAAAATCTGGTGAGCATAATATTCTATTTTCAGGTTAGGTGTGGTAACGTACGGACGTAGCTGTGCCAAATCGTTGGATGCACTTAATACCAGTCCGGTGGAGGCAGCCATATACGTCTTATAGATTTTCCATAAGGTTTCTCGTTCTTTGTTTCCCATTTTTTGAGATAGCTCCAGATTTTTTTGTGCATAAATCAGAGCAGAATCTGCTTCAAAAGAGTTGTAGGCCTCGTAAAGCAGTTTGTTTATCCAGTATTTCTGCTCGTTGTCTCTGGTAGATGCTTCATATTTATGAAGTTCAAGAATCTGGGCCTTTTTCTGCTGTACATACTTGGGATATTTTAATAAAGCAGCATCCAATTCACGAAGGAGCTGCTCCTCATCTTGAATTTGAGGTTCAGAAAAGCAGGGAATAGTCCCTACGAAAAGTAGGGTGAACAAGATGAGGTATATTTTCATGTAGTATGGCATAGCGTAGGTTTGAACAGAGGCTAAAGTTACACAGATTTCTTGTAAGGCAAGAGGTTTTACGAGAAAAAGAATAAAAACGCTGTTTAAACATACTTGGAAGGCAGTTTAAACAGCGTGATAATGAGCTTTAATTCAGCTTTATGATAAACCTATGAAACCATTAGCAGATTATAACGCAGACACAGAGAAGTCTTTTGTCAACCCTTCTGCACTATTGGTCCCCACCCAAAGTGTGAAGTCCCCTGGCTCTACAGTATAATTCATATCGTATCCCCAGAAGGCAAGCTCAGAGACTGGAAGACTCAATGATACCTGTGTAGATTCTCCTGCTTTCAGTGTGACACGCAGGAAGCGTTTGAGTTCCTTCACCGGACGGGTGACTGACCCAACCTTATCCTGTACATAAAGTTGAACCACTTCCGTTCCATCGTATTTGCCCGTATTTTTTAGAGTGAAACTGATGGATAGAGTATCCTGTGCGGTTAATTTGTCTGATGCGAGACTCAGATTGCTGTATTCAAAAGTTGTATAGGAGAGACCGTAACCAAAGGGGAAGAGAGGTGAATTGCCTGCATCCAGATAGAAAGAGCGACATCCTACGGAGGTCTGTCCTGCTTCTACAGGAATTTCATCAATCAGCATTTCAGTCGGATTGGCAGGACGGCCTGTCTTGTGCTGTGCATAATAGATAGGCACTTGTCCACTCATACGGGGGAAAGTTACCGGAGTTTTTCCGCTTGGGTTTACTTTTCCGAAAAGAATATCGGCTATAGCCGGACCGCCCATTGTGCCCGGATGGAAACTGTAGAGCATTGCATCCGAAACTTTCACTTCATCGGCAATGACCAGCTGACGTCCGGCCATTACTACCGTAACAACTGGTTTCCCTGTGGCAGCCAGTTCTTTGATAAGCTGACTTTGGGCTCCCTGCAGATTCAGATTGGCCAGGGAATGTGCTTCACCGGAAAGAATCGATTCTTCTCCGACAAATACCACCACAGCATCGGCCTGACGGACTGCACTTACCGCGCGAGCGATACCTGCCGTGTTCTTGTCGCGACTGTAGTCGAGTCCTTTTTCAAAGATTACCTTAACTTTATTGCCATACATTTCTTTGATGGCAGTCAAAGGTGTTTGTGTATGTTCTTTTTCTCCGTCGAATACCCAGGTACCCATCTGCTCATAGGGCGCATCTGCCATAGGACCGATGATGGCCAGTGTTTTTATCTTATCGGTAAACGGTAATGTCTGGTTCTCATTTTTCAAAAGTATGACTGACTGCTCAGCGGCTGTTTTAGCTGTTTGCAGATGCTTCTCGGCGTATTTTACAGTTTGTGGAGTTACTACATAAGGATTGTCGAACAAACCTAAACGGAATTTCAGGCGTAGAATGTTTCGTACGGCATTGTCAATTGTCTCCATTGACACCTTGTTCTCGGCTATGGATTGTTTGAGGTTCTGGATAAATGTTTCACTCACCATTTCCATATCTACGCCCGCATTGACAGACTTTTCGGCAGCGTCTTTTCCGTCCACACAAAAGCCGTGGTTTACCATTTCAAGTGTAGAACTCCAGTCGGTTACCACCATTCCATCGTATTTCCATTCCTTGCGAAGCACATCCTTCAGTACAAAGCTGTTGGCTGTAGAGGGTACTCCGTCATTGTCATTGAATGAAGTCATGAAAGTGGCACATCCGGCATCTGCTGCCGCCTTGAAAGGAGGAAGATATACGTTTCTCAGCACGCGCTCAGGTATGAAGGTGGAGTTGTAGTCTCTGCCGCCTTCTGCTGCTCCGTATGCAACGAAGTGCTTCGCGCAGGCCGCAATAGCCGTAGGGTCATTCAGAGAATCTCCCTGATAGCCTTTTATCATGACCGTTCCCATTATGGCATTCAGGTAAGGATCTTCTCCACAACTTTCTGCAATACGGCCCCAGCGAGGATCACGCGCCACATCAATCATCGGGGCAAAGGTCCAGCGGATTCCATCAGCTGAGGCTTCAATGGCTGCTACACGAGCTCCTTCTTTTACGATTTCAGGATTGAAGGTGGCTGCCTGTCCCAGTGGAATAGGGAAGATGGTTTTGTAGCCATGAATAACGTCACGGGAAACAATCAATGGAATCCCCAGGCGTGACTCCTCTACAGCAATCTTCTGAATCTTGTTTACTTCTTCTGGATTTACTACATTCAGAATAGAACCTACTTCTCCTTTGCGTACACGCTTGGCCAGGTCTTCAAAATCCCATGGGCTGAGCTGGTTCATCTGACCTAATTTTTCTTCTAAGGTCATTTTATGAAGCAAGGTTTCCACCTTGTTTTCTATCTCTGTATTTTTGTCCTGTGGCTGACTGCATCCCATGAGGGAAGCAGCCAGAACCACGGCGTATAAAAGGTTCTTTTTCATTGTATGTGAGGTGTTAGTTTGTGAATAATTTTTTAGAAGGCGCAGATGGGGCGGAATGGTTCATTGGCAAGAGTAGTGCTCCAGGTACCGTTTGCATTGCCACCATTAGCTATTTCTGTCATTGCTATTATAAATTTTTCTCCAATAGTAAGTGACGTTATGTTTTGTTTAGTTCCCCAGTCTTTACCTGCTTTGGCCACTTGGTTTATTATCATATTCAGCCCGTTCTGAGATGAATTACTCATGCCGCTTCCCCATACCAAGTGTTTCAATTCTTGGAACGACGGAGCATACCATGTTGTGGCACCTACCAGTTGATTCTCAGTATAGCCATTCAAACCGGTAAAAGACCAACCTGTTTTTGTACCGTTAATTATAGCCTGAGTCAACTTATATCCATTCATCACATCTTGTGCTTTATAACTGCTTTCTTCAATGCCGGCAGTTGTGTATATGCCGGTAATGGTTGCTGCATCCGGTTCTGTACCATCATAAAAAGAGCCTCCTGCACTAAATCCGATTACTAATCCGTGCTTCTTATCCGAATCATCGCCATAGCCCGGATATTTATTATCTGCATTATCAATTCCGTTGGTTGTGCAGAAGCTAGAGAAATCATCCAGATAATGGAACACGATTCCGTGGCAAGTCAGTCCTTCCGGGAGGCTTGTGGCTGCTCCGGGGAAGATGACCACTTCGTTGCTTGTATTGGTGCAATAGAAGTCACCGGGGGCAGGTTGTGGAGTAAATGTGCCCTTTATCTCACAGAGGAATGTGTATTTCTTTCCGCTTACCATGGTAAGTTCCGAAGTCAATGCTTTCACGTACGCATTTCCTCCCAAAGTGTAGAAATAACGGAAGTTATTTGCCGGAATTTTTTCTCCTTCCTTCATCAGGAGCGAGTAAGTGCCGTTGAGGTTACACGGTGTATAAGTCTTGTCTCCTGAAACAATTTGGAAGTCCTCCAACTCCGCATTGTACTTGTAACCCTTGAAATCCAGTTCACTTGACTTGAACTGAATGAGTGAAAATGCATGGCTTAATGTAATTTCCAGTTTGCGCTTCGGTGCTGTAATCTCACTTATCAACAAGTCATTTTTCTTGAAGTCTTCCAGACTGCTTTGGTCTTCGGTGAGGGAGATGGCATTTTTCAACGCTTCTACTGAATTGACATCGTTGGCAAGAGTTTCATTGTAAGGGAAGTAAGCTATTATTTTCTTCACGTCACCGGATAAGTACTCTGCATTTCCATCTTGCGTCCATTTATTCTCATTGGCATTGTATGTAAAGCTGATGTGGCTCTTTCTTGTGTTATCTTCTTTTAGCAAGATAAGCCCCAACTTGTCATTTTGGACAAACACCGTGGCGGCATCCTGATTGTAGGAAGCGCGTGACGGGTTTTCAGCATCGAAATCTTTTAAGGTTACGTTCTCAAGTGTTAGCGGCATCGGCTCGTTGTCCTCGTTGCCGTAGTCCGGCATTTCCTCCTTGCTACAAGAGAATAGCAAGAGGGAGGAAACCGCCAGTCCGTATAATAAAGAATGTTTCATAATCTTCAGTGTTTAGAATGTTAGTATAAAAATTAGTTTGGCAGCATCCATATCCCAGCCACCTGATGCCGTTTTTGCTTTTATATTATATCGGAGAGCCCATGAATGGTTATCTGTAGCCCCCCATTTATTTTCTTCGGAATTGCTTGAATAAAAGATATTCGATGAGCAATAATTTCCATCCTCAAAGGTCACCTGGTCTGTAATATTAGCATTAGCAATTTCTTCTAATTGTGGAATAGAAGGTATATACCATCCGGAAGTACCATCTGGAGTTTCTAAATTTAGTTCAGTAAAGGCTTTCCAAATAGGGAAATTGTCGATTGTTGCATTCTGAAGTTTTGTTCTTATAGCCTGAGTATATATATATCCATGGTAGCTTTCACCAGCTTTTCTTTCGGCATTGTCCTCCCATGTAGCAAATTCTGTCGGGTTATTCTCTGTAGTCCATTTAAACTCTCCTTTCGGCAAATCAGCACCCACATACAACATATATCCGGTGATTGTGCTTAACAGATTATTGTTATCTGTACCTTTATAGTTATCTGGAGTATCTGTATCACTTGCTCCCATCTTATAAACTAAACCTACGGTCTTCCAACCTTCTGGATTTGGATTCGTACCGAAAGTACCGTTATCGTACAAGTATTTGCCTACCGCTATATAATTTTTGTCATACGTAATCTTGATGTCGGAAGCCACTTTCGAGATGGTGTATTTATGAACTGATCCTTCACCATTTGCTCGTGACAGGGAGGCAGACTGCACATTCGTCTCACGTTTCACTTCGCAATTACCCTCGATGTCCAGTCCTCCGTTCCCGGTTTCGGTATAAGAGATGGAGAAGCTCTTGTCTTCACCGGTTATCTCACCGGTCTCAGTGTTGATGCCTTCGTAGGTGAATTGAATGTCACTACCGTCTTCTACTTTAGGCAAACTGGTAAAGTAGTTCCCGTCTTTGATTCCCGCAACGGTTTCATCTTCCCAACCCACAGAAGATGATTCCATTGAAACTTCAATGCCTTTCTTACTTACCTTTAAATAATACCTCTGGTTGTATCCTTCTTTTAAGACTCCGGTCTGTCGTTCTTCGTCAGTAGCAACAGTATGCTTGGGTGTATATACATACGTATCTCCACCGATAACTACTTTTATGAAAGGTTTGTCCCACATCTCCCCAGGTACCAAAATGACCTCTCCGTGTCTGTCATCTATTTTACGAGGCAAAATTTCGAAGTTGGGCTCTCCTTCTTTATCTATAATGCCTTCCGTATATTTGATACTTGAATGGCCATAATATGAAATGACTGCATTATTGGCTTCTTCATCTGTATAACCAGGGAATTGCTGGAGTTCATACCACACCCGTGTCATTTTATGCTTGAAAGTAAGTTGCACGGATTTGGCATTGACGGTTGTATTACATTCCAACAAATCGCAGGCAAACATCTTTTCTGCATCCGATTGGTTGGTCAAAGAGATACTTTTGTCTGTGTAAGGGCTCCATGCATGCAACTGATATTCTCCTGATGTCCATGTATAAGGCTCATCGTCGGTAACCATTGCACCGGTTGCCGCATCTGAAATACGGTATGTCTTAACCGATTCACCCACTTGCATTCCTATCAATTCGCCACCTGTCCAACTGTTATCACCTCGACGGCTTGCCTGTCCAATGTTTGCTGAAAAGACTACTCCGTCAGTATCTGTCATGTCTATATCGGCTTCACGGGTACATGACATTCCACCCATACAGCTTAGAAGAATTAATCCGAAGCCGTAGTTCCGTATATTTGATGTTATTTTATTCATGGTTAAAAAAGTTTATTGCATTTCTGCGTCCACAAGTCCTTTATCTGAATCTGATGAACCGTTGTCTGTCCATTGCTCGAAACCGGATGTAACAGTTACCATATCCACATTAAAGCTTTTTTTGCTTACATGTAAATAATATCGCTGCCAGGCCCCTGGAACAAGAATTCCGGTTTTCTTTTCCACATCATTGGTATTGGTTTTACTTGGAGTGTATTCGAATTCATCGTTACCTATTTTCACCCTGATGAGTGGTTTTTCCCACATTTCGCCCGGCACCATCATGGCCTGGCCTTCCCAATAATAATCTCCTTTCCAGCAGAAGGTGTGTATCTCTTGATTTGCATCACCTTGTGGCTTGACTTCACCATCTTCAAATTTTACAGAGCCATATCCCAGGAAGGTGACTTTAGCTCCATTAATCTCTTCTGTTGTATATCCAGATGTCTCTGGGGTAATTTGAAGTTCCCACCACATCCTTGTCATCTGATGATTGAAGACAAGTCGTACACTTTTTGATTCTACTTTTGCCGAGCTTGCCAGTAAATCACAATCAAAGAATTTTTCGTCGGTAGTCTGGTCTGTCAAATTTATCGTTTCCGTTGTCAGAGGAGACCAGGCTTTTATTTCGTATTCGGTACCCTCCCAACGAAATGGAGTATCTTCTGTGGACATAGTTCCATCTGTAGCTACTTTGTAAGTCTTGACCGTTTCACCTGATTTTATTCCAATCAGTTCATCGCCATCCCAGGCACTTTCTGTCACTCTGCTATTGGAGGTATCTACTGATGCAAAGAACAACACGTTGTCATCTGTGTTTTGCAGGTCAGCTTCGTTGGAACAGGAAAGCAGGCTGACACATGCTGCAACGGCAATACCTAAACGGCATTTCTGTATAGTTACGATATTTGTTGTTTTCATTTTGCTTATAGTTTTTCAATTATTTCCTATCAAGTTCTAAAAGTCCTTTATCAGAATCTTCTCCATTAAAATCCCATTCGTTCACCAAGCCTCCTGAAGGAATGTCGCCATAGTTCGCACTCGGGTCTATGTCCGATTCTTTTTGATAAACTCTTACATAATCCACGTACATGCTTTGAGGAAAGTAGGTATTATCTGTTGGATTTCCGCCGAATGTTCCTCCTACAGCTACATTTAGGATGATGAAGAAAGGATGGTCAAATTTCCATTCTCCATCTGTCACTGCGCTTTTTTCCACCCGGTGATAGAGGGTACCGTTTACGGTAAAATCAATCTTTTCTTTATCCCATTCTACCGCAAACACATGAAAATCTGTATCGAATCGTTGGTCGGGGTATCCGAAAGTGCTGGTGACAGGATTACCTCCTGAACGTCCGGGCATGTGCAATGCGCTTGAAACAATATTGGGCTGATACCCTTTGTTCTCCATGATGTCTATTTCGCCACATGCAGGCCATGCGTTGGTCGTATAATCGGCGCCGAGCATCCAGAATGCAGGCCAGAGTCCTATACCATACGGAAGAACCAGACGGGCTTCAGCACGTCCGTATTGAAACTCAAACAATCCTTCTGTCTTGATACGTGCGGAAGAATAGGTTGCTCCGTCACCATCTTTCAAGGCTGTTATCTTCAGGCATCCTTCACCATTGTAAGTGGTATATGATGCATTTTTTTCTTTGTTCGTATAATTCTGCAATTCACCGTTACCGAATCCCGATGCTCCCAGTTCGTATGTCCATTTTGAAGGGTCGGGGCGATTATCTTCTGTAGGGGTATTGAATTCATCTGACCAGACCAGCACCCATCCGTTGTTTTCAGGATTGCCGCTGCCTTCAAGTGAATCTTCTTTTCCACAGCTTCCAAAGGACAATGCCAGAAAGCCGAGCAATATCGTTTTATAATGTTTCATGAGTCCGCTTTTTAATAGAAATAAATATTATCTACAAGTAAGTTCTGATATGCTATTGTATTTTCGGTTATAGCTAGTTGTAACTGATGTATAACGGTATAACCATTAAGGGGGATATCTACAGAAACCCATTCTCCTGTTTTTAGATTCACAGTCTCTTTTCCAGCTGGATCTCCGTTTGCATTGATGTCTGCAGAAATGTCGATTTGAGGATTGCCTTCTACATCATCTTGTAATAGAATATCTATATGCACGTATGTTTTGTCTGTAGTGTCTGCATCCTCGTCAAGTACGATACCGACAAAGTTGAAATTACCATAATGCATGATGTGATGATTTTCGCTTAATGTTATCTCATCGTTTGTTGTTGTCTGATATGGGGCCCAGTATCCGTTAAAAGGTGAGGACAGGGTGTTGGTGTAATTGTCGCAATATAAAGAAATTACATCTGCTTCATCTTTGTCCGGTTCTGGAGCGAAATCATACACGCCTGTGATTGTGATGCTTCCTTCAGCTTCCTTTGGAGTAAGTACAGCCCGATTTTTTATTCCATGGAAAGAGATTATGTTTCCTTCTACCGTTGCTACTTCCGGATTGGATGAATCGAAGGTGAAGTATTTAGAGGAAACAGTCATTTCTTGGTTTACACCATTGGGGAGATTAACGTATGCTGTGAGTTCATCTATTTCAATATTTCCGGTAGGGAACCCTGCCATGTTGACGTCTTTGATTCGCGTATGTGCTAAAGTGCCAAGTTTTTCATATTTGACTTCGTCAATCCAAAGTGTATATGCCTGCCCTCCTGTATCGTTTGTTCCGGCAGAGAAATTGAATAATCCCTTTTCAGCTGTCAGTTTTGACGGGTTAGGAATAGGAACAATCACTTTCCTCCAGTTGACATCGGCAGTTACGCCTGCTAAAGTTGCTGCATATTCTGCGTCGCCATAACTTCCTAATCCTACCTCAATTTTAGTTGAAGCGGAAGACTTTACGTAGAACGTCAAAGCATCATAATCGGACAGGTCTCTTCCTGCTTCCGTAAAGAATACTCCACCTGTCCAGTTGTCCAGAAAATCATCAGGTGTAGGTACTTCTATCTTCAAGGAGGTTGTGCCACTGTATTTGGTTTCATTGTCCTGGCTAAGAGCGGTGGTTTTACCCCATGCCTGAAAATCGACACCTGCTGCAAACTCATCAAGGAAGACTTCGGCCACTTTGGGGCTTGTGGCTAATACATATGTACTTATTTCTCTCTCACATCCAGCCAAAGTAACTAAGGCTGCCGAGAAAAAAAGACCTTTTGCTGTATTTAATATATGTTTGTTCATAAATCGCTTGTTAAATAGTTTGTAGGTAATTAGAAAAGACTGAAGCTGATATAAGTTCTTATTTCCCATTCATTTCCTTGGGGTGCACCGATAATATCCGTGCTTTCTGTGAACCCACCGTTTCCGTCGGATACATATCCGGCAAGATAGCGGTTGGAATATTGGTCTAGCGTACGGTATGTACCCCTGATTCCTACGCGTGTGGATAACGGACCGAGCCATTTGGGTTTGAAAAGATTAGTCGACAAGTCTACCATGCACTGGAACGGGAATGTCAGATTGAAATCTCTGTGATAGTCGTACGGCCCCCAGTCATTAAATTTCAGTGCGGCATTCAATCTGATTTTCTTATAAATCATCTGAAGGTCACCTCCTCCACGTCTGATGAGACGTTCATCGTCACCGTTGGCTTGTGCCGTACCAAGATAAGCACTGGCAATCAGTCCGAAGTCTTTTGTTACTCTGGATGTTATCTTCAAATTGCTTTCCCATAAATCATGTGCAGGAGCAGATGAAGCAAAAGCAAAGGTAGAACGTCCGTCAGCCAGAATACCAATGGCGGCATCTTGGGCAGTAGGAAGATGACGGTAAACAAAACCGAGTGAAGCGGCAAACGGAGCATCTTCTGTTTCATCGTTGTCCCAGTCATACATCCATGTGCCGGGAGTAGGGTCATAGGTCAGCAACAGCTCACCGGCTGTTGTTTCACGGTTGCTTCTTACGGCAAACGGATCATCCAGTATGTTTCTCAGTCTTCCCGGAGCATCGACACCGTTAGGCATCGGACCTACGAGAGGTTTCTGCCACAAGAAGTTTGGTGCAATCTGGAAGTTGCCTATCTGATAAGTGAATCCGGCCAGTACGTTCTGCTGGTTTCCGCTTCCGCTATCCTTTAAACTCCATCCGGTCAGGGTTTGTGTGTTGTCTGCACCACCGCTTGCCACTACTCCCATGATGGCGCCTTGTGCGTATGCGTTGAAATTGCCTCCGCTATATATCATTTTCAATTTACCCCCGAAGGTATCTGATGTCTTCACTCTGTCTTGGTAGACGGTAGCTGTAGGGCTATACTCTGTAGTAGCCTGAAATTCTCTGCCTACTAAGGTCGTTCCCGACCAAAGTCCTCCTAATGTGATGTCGAAACGTCCGAATTTTCTTTCTACCATTAAAGACGCACGGGTATTCTTTGGTAATGGAATAGCGAAAGAAGTGACAGTCTCTCTGCGTTGGTCAATGTCATAATGGAAAATACCTCCTAAATTCCATTTACCGAATGTGCGGTAGTATTTCACGAGTAATGCCGGATTGGCGCCCCACCACAATTCGGGCCCGAACGCTAATTTCAGTCCGGAGAACAATTTCTTTCCTTCAATCTCGCATCCCAACGGGGCCTCACCTCCGTAAATGTCCATGTTGTCGCCATAGCTTGCTTCTTGGTACAAACCAAAGAAGTCTCCTTCATATCCCCAGTGGTAGTGGGGTTTACGGAAAAATGCATTAAGATTGAAAAGGCTTCCGTCCCAATTAAAGCTGGCACTATAGACTTTCACACGTTCCAGTGGGCCTAAATCAATGTATTCTCCATTCTCGTTGATGTAGTTTGTGCGTCCTCTGTTTTCATAGAAGATTTCATCAATCGGATTTTCTGCTACGTTTCCGAGTACGTTCATTGTCACTTCCGCATGTACATTTTCTGCCGGTTTGGATTCTACACCTACATAGAAGGATTCCATGTGGTCAAATCCTTTTGAGCTCGGGAAACTTGTAGGAGCATCTGCTCTTGTTTCGGGAGTGCTTGTATGTTTTGCTCCTGTATAGAACGTGGTGAAATCACCTCTCAATTGACTCAGACCGATTAGCTTGGTTTTCTCTCCTTGTAAAGCAGCTTTGTTACTTCTTGCAGACAAGACAGAGGACATTACATTGACACCAGATACCTGACTTATGATGGACGAGGTTGTGCTGCCCGCAGCATACGGGTTGATTTTGTGAACGTCTTTCAATACATAATATGCGGCACGTGGATAAAGTTCATATATCCCTCTTGCGTCTGGAGTACCTTTTGCACATATACCGAACCATTCCTCATTCATGTTGTTGGCTCCTTCTACATAATCGAACTTGTAGCCCCCATTACTCCATGAAGCTCGTGTATCGTGAATGCTGAGATTTGTGCTCTGTCCTGTTTTCCACCATCCGTCTGTCCATTGGAAGGTGAATCCTCCGATGGCGTTTCCGTTGTTTCCAAGTCCTGCGGCATTCAGATAGATTTCCGTCCAGTTATGCAGTAAAATATCAGCCTGTTCTTTCTGGGCTTCTCCTTGGGTTACAGCATTGAATGCGTCTGAACCGAACTCTGTGAACAATACAGGTTTACCGTATTCCGTTTTTACTCTGCTGAATAAATCTCCGAACGATTCACCGCGATAGCAGTTTATCCCCAATATATCCACATTCTTACATTCTTTGGCGATGATGTCAAGAAACAGCAAGTCACCGTTGCAGATGGCTACCGGGCACGAAATATTCATTTGCTTCATTTCAACTGCTGCCTCATTGAAAATCCGGTACAGATGAATAGCCTGTTTGGTCGATTTCCGGTCTTCAATAGGGATGTCTTCTGCTTCCGCTCCTTGCCAGAATAAGCCATAGTTGTTCTCGTTTCCTAAAAGGTAAAGAAGTACCCCGGGAGTACCGTTGAACTTTTTCACCATGTTACGCGCTTCTGCAAGTAGGGCTTTCTGAACTTTCGGATCCGAATAGTCTGTATTACCTACCCAAGCTCCATTGATGGTCAGTCCGTAACGTCCGAACGTGGTATTGACCATGGTATAGATACCATATTGCTCATAAATGTAGCGTACCCATTGGGCTGGTACATCCGCATATAATCGGATGGCGTTAATTCCCATGTTTTTTAGTAAAGGCATATCTTGATCTAAGGCTGCCTTGATTACGTCATCTGATTGTGTCCATAAAGAGTAGGAGTAATTGGTCCCGATGGGGAAATAATCCCAGTTCATACCATTTACCATGAAAGGTTTTCCATTCACAATCAACCTGGACCCAGACTGGTCGTTGATTACTGAGACCTTTTTCTGCTGTGCCCATAGAGGAGCAGCTAACAGCAAAAATAGAAATACTTGTATTATATTTTTCATATATGTAGGAGTTATTAATTACATCGGATTAAAGACTTAGCCGACAGGGCTTAGGACAATCACATTGTGTGTTTGGTTATTCCATAAGGTTATGTTTTCATATTCATGTAAAATTAATGTTGTTGGGTTAGATTTATGTACACAAAAGTTTTAATATCAGGTGTTGTAAAAATTTCGTATAGCAAAGATATATTCTTTATTTATAAGGTGAATCTGTCGGTAAAGATGTAAAGTAAGATTGGGAAATATTTAATTTATTGATAATCAATTTATATATACTATCATAAAGTAAGTTTTATGTTTTGAAAAGTGAGTAAAAACGCATGCTTTCATTATGGGTTTATCCTAATTCCTGGGCAGATGTATTAGCCCTTATTGACCAGCTTCTTTTTTCACTTTACCTATTTCTGTATTCTTTTGCACATTCTTCCATACATCCTTTCATATTCTTCTGAACTCCACAAACAATTCTCTGTTTCACAGTGCGGGATTTGTATCCCACAGTGTGAAATATGTATCCCACACTGTGGTTTTTGTATTTCACAGTGTGAAACAGAGAATTTGCTTTGGAATTTCTCTTTTTATATCATGCGGATGATAAGAAATAGGTGCTGCTATTTTACTTTTATTTGTTTTTCATTTTGTGGATATAAAGAGCGGAAAAAGTTTTGTTTTGAATAAGAATGTGCATATAATTGTGATAAATTGTTTTGTTTCTGTGCGGTATTTATTACATTTGCCACTGAATATGATTAAATAATGTGTATTTGAAAGATTTTTCAGGTGTTCCCTGTGCAAAAGTGAGAGTGAATCATGGAAAACAAAACGTATCAGTATAAAAGAATCACGGTAAAGATAGGTAGTAACGTGCTGACTCGCCGTGACGGCACACTGGATATAACCCGCATGTCAGCATTGGTGGACCAGGTGGCCGAGTTGCATAAAGCAGGAGTGGAAATCGTACTGGTATCTTCCGGAGCGGTAGCTTCAGGAAGAAGCGAGTTGAAACCCTTGCGGAAACTGGACAGTGTGGACCAGCGGCAACTTTTTTCGGCAGTGGGACAGGCTAAGTTGATAAACCGTTATTATGAACTGTTTCGTGAGCACGGCATTACCGTAGGTCAGGTACTCACGACTAAGGAGAGTTTTTCTACCCGTCGGCATTACCTGAACCAACGTAATTGCATGAAGGTGATGTTGGAGAACGGGGTGATTCCTATCGTGAATGAAAATGATACGATTTCGGTGACCGAGCTGATGTTTACCGACAACGATGAACTATCGGGTATGATTGCTTCGATGATGGACATGCAGGCATTGATTATCCTTAGTAACATTGACGGCATTTACAACGGTTCACCTTCGCAGCCGGGTACTTCTGTGATACGTACGGTGGAGCGTGGAAAGGATTTGTCGGATTACATTCAGACGGAAAAGTCCGGATTCGGACGGGGAGGGATGCTTACCAAAAGCACCATTGCCCGTAAGGTGGCCGATGAAGGTATTGCCGTGATTATCGCCAATGGCAAGAAAGAGAACATCCTGTCGGATTTGTTGTGTCATCCGGATACGACAGTCTGTACCCGTTTCCTTCCAGCTATGGAGGGAGTGTCGAGTATGAAGAAGTGGATTGCGCACAGTGAAGGCTTTGCCAAAGGGGAACTTCATCTGAACCGTCAGGCAGTAGAGGCCGTCAGAGGAGTGAAGGCTACCAGCATTCTTCCGGTGGGAGTGACGCGAGTTGTAGGGGATTTTGAGAAAGATGACCTCGTGCGCGTGATGGACGAGCAGGGACGGCAGATTGGAGTGGGCCGTGTATCAGCCGACTCGGCAGAAGCACTTTCCATGGTGGGACAGCACGGGCAGAAACCGCTGGTACATTACGATTATCTGTATTTGGAATAAACCGGAATGGTTTACTCCATCGGTACGGTGCGTTGTTCTGCCACGGATTGTATGGACAGAGGGGTAACCGAAGTCCAAAGAGCCAGGTCGTGTATATCGGCCGGGTAAGGTATCTCCTGTTTCATTTCGGCTTCTAATGCTTTGAGCATGATGTAGTCCATTCCCTCATGGTGCGTGTCGATGCGCAGTGCTTCTTCTCCCCATTGTTGCCAATAAAGGTGTTCGTATTTTTGCAGGTAAGCGGTATCTGTCTCCCATGTTTCGTGCGGACTTTTTCCTTCCAGGTAAATGCGTCGCTGTTCTCCCTGCCAGATTCCTTTGGTGCCTTGTATTTCGAAGTCCAGGCTTCTGGGGCGGGGAAGAGTGGTGTCGTGAGTCAAAGAAACCAAGGTTCCGGAAGCCGTCTCCAGCTGGGTGACGGTTACATCTCCCTGCGTGACAGGCACGTGAGGATTTCCTCCTAATTCACGGATACGCTGGTATAGGCCTGCAGGTTTGGAAGAAAAGGTGGTCAGGCGTACAAAACGGTCTTTGCGGGGAATGCCAGCGATGAGGCAGAGAGGAGCCAGTCCGTGAGTAGGATAAAGGTCGCCATTTTCCTGCTGGTAGAATTTGCTTCGCCAGATGCTTTCCGTCTTTTTCCGGTTGCCCAGATTACCCTGGTCGTCCAATAGAAGATTGCGCAAGTCGTGACGGTAACCTCCTCGCATGTATACCACTTCACCTAATTCACCGGCACTGACCAGGTTGTGCATGGCCAGAATTTCCTGCCGGAAAAGCGTGTTCTCCAGCGGAAAGATTTTTTTCTTTCCGGCTTCTGCCGCTTCAATCAGCGGCTGGTACTCATGCAGGTAAAGTCCTCCTTTGATTTCCAGTGCCACATGGCAGCCCTGTTGTATACAGTACAGGGCATGGGTTACGTGCAACTGCCATGGAGAAGCAATGAAAACCAGTTGCGGGGCATGAAGGGCAATCATTCTTTGATAATCATCTCCTCCCTGGTTGTAGCAAGGCACGTCGTAGTCGGCTTCCCGGGCTTCCGGGTCGGCAATGGCAGTCACCTGGAAGTAAGGAATGTGTCGGGTCAGGGCAAGCAGTTGCTTTCCCCGGTATCCCATACCGATATAGGCTATTTTCAGTGTATTCATGGTTAGCAGGTTCGTTTTATTCCGTCGATGAACATCAGTTCCTTGATTCCAAAAACTGAATCAGCAGGTTGCGGGGTAGGGAATAGGTATTTCCATGTTCCTGCACGTATTTCAGCAGGTAGAGCCCTTCCTGGCGAAGTCGGGCTTTAGGCACGAGGTTTTCGGTGTCTTCCGCCATTTTTAGCAGCATCATGGCGGCTAATTCGGTCTTCTCCATCCCATCTTTTTCCTGACTGTATTTTTCCAGTATGGTTTGGCCGTCCATTTCTTCCAGCTGTTGGGGAGTGACCTCCAGCACTTGCCGTGCCGTACTTTCATATTCCTCCCAGTCCGACTTGCTGATATGCTTCCGGCGGAGAATCAGGTTAGCTATTGCGGCAAATATTTCCTGAATCATGCGTATGATGTAATCCTGTCTGATCATGGTTTTTAATTTTTCGGTTACAAAGTTCGAAATATTTTTCTTGGTTTTTCATAATCTTTCGTAATTTTGAGCGAATAACTAAAAAATTGCACTATGGACGAACAAATAAGACAAATAGGAGAACGTATCCGCGGATTGCGCGATGCGCTGGATTTAAGTGTGGAGGACATGGCCGGACAATGTGGTTTACCGGTGGATAGGTACCAGCAGATTGAGTCGGGCGAGTGTGACATTGCGGTCAGTACGCTACAGCAGATAGGACGGAAGTGCAATGTGCCACTTGATGTATTGATGTTTGGTGAAGAGCCTAAAATGAATGCTTATTTCCTGACGCGCTGGGGAACCGGTATTTCGGTGGAGCGTACGAAGGCATATAAATACCAGTCGCTGGCTTCGGGGTTCCGCAACCGCAAGGCCGATCCTTTCCTGGTAACGGTAGAGCCCAAGCCGGAGGATACACCTATTTATTACAATACGCACTACGGACAGGAATTCAATCTGGTGATTGAGGGCCGGATGCTGTTGAGCATAAACGGAAAAGATCTGATTCTGGAGCAGGGAGACAGTTTGTATTTCGATTCTTCACTACCTCACGGAATGAAGGCGCTCGACGAAAAAGCGGTGAAGTTCCTCGCCATCGTTATGTAGTAATTAATTTTGAAAAGAAATATGCTAGAAAGATTTGTTGAACAAACTCACTTTACCTCACAAGAGGATTTCATTGCGAATTTTAAAGTGAAGGTGCCGGAAAATTTTAATTTCGGTTATGATGTGGTAGATGCCTGGGCGGCTGAACAGCCCGATAAAAATGCGTTGCTGTGGACAAACGATAAAGGAGCACATATACAGTTTACGTATGCGGACTTGAAGAAATATACCGATATGACCGCCTCTTATTTCCAGAGCCTGGGAATCGGTCATGGAGATAAGGTCATGCTGATTTTGAAACGCCGGTATGAATTCTGGTTCTCTATCATTGCTCTGCACAAGTTGGGAGCAGTGGTCATCCCGGCTACACACTTGCTGACAAAGAAAGATATTGTGTATCGTTGTCAGGCTGCCGGTATCAAGATGATTGTGGCTGCCGGTGAACCGGTCATCACAGAACATATTTTGGCGGCCATGCCTGATTCTCCTACGGTAGAACGTCTGGTGAGTGTTGGTCCGGAATATCCGGAAGGTTTTGAAGATTTCCATAAGGGTATGGAAGCTGCCGTTCCTTTTGTACGTCCGGAACATGTGAATACCAACGAGGATATTTCACTGATGTACTTTACTTCGGGAACTACCGGGGAACCGAAGATGGTGGCACACGACTTTACTTATCCGCTCGGACATATTGCTACCGGATGCTTCTGGCATAATCTGCATGAAAACAGTCTGCACCTGACCATTGCGGATACCGGATGGGGAAAGGCTGTATGGGGAAAACTGTACGGACAGATGATTGCCGGTGCCAATATCTTTGTATACGACCATGAGAAGTTTACTCCGGCAGATATTCTGCAAAAGATTCATGATTATCACATCACTTCGTTGTGTGCACCTCCTACGATTTATCGTTTCCTGATTCGGGAAGACTTGTCGAAATATGATTTGTCTTCATTGGAATATTGCACGACGGCGGGTGAGGCGTTGAATTATTCTGTATATGAGACTTTCAAACGCATTACGGGTATTCGTCTGATGGAAGGATTTGGACAGACAGAAACAGCATTGACTCTGGCTACTTTCCCCTGGATGGAACCGAAACCGGGAAGTATGGGCGTGCCTAATCCGCAGTATGACATTGACTTGCTGAAACCTGACGGCCGTTCGGCAGAAGATGGAGAACAGGGACAGATTGTGGTACGTACGGATAAAGGTAAACCGCTTGGCTTGTTCAAGGAATATTATCGTGATGCTGAACTTACCCGTGAGGCTTGGCACGATGGTATCTATTACACGGGCGATGTGGCTTGGCGTGACGAAGACGGTTATTACTGGTTCGTAGGACGTGCCGACGATGTCATCAAGAGCTCAGGTTACCGTATCGGCCCGTTCGAAGTGGAAAGTGCCTTGATGACGCATCCGGCAGTAGTGGAATGTGCCATTACCGGTGTGCCCGATGAAATCCGCGGTCAGGTGGTAAAAGCCACTATCGTATTGGCAAAGGACTACAAGCAGAAGGCCGGACCGGAACTGATCAAGGAATTGCAGGACCATGTGAAACGGGTGACAGCTCCTTACAAGTATCCGCGTGTCATTGAGTTTGTGGATGAACTGCCGAAAACCATCAGTGGAAAAATCCGCCGTGTAGAAATTCGTCAGAAGGACAATCATTAAATACCTTTTTGATAATAGATAAAAAAGCCGGAGTATTCAGACTGAAACTCCGGCTTTTTGTGTATCTGTGTGATGGATAGTTAGTTACGTGAATCGGCTCCCCACATCATTTTCTCACGTAAGGTGTTGAAGAAGGAGTGGTGGCAGCGCTTGACAATACGGATGAAGTATTCTCCTCTTCGGATAGTAAGTCGAGTACCTTCACGGAACGTTTCACTCCGTCCGTCAATGGCAATCAGAAAATTATGACTGCGGCTTTCTACTTCCAATGTGACTTCCCACTCATCGCGAATGACAATGGGGCGTACGTTTAAGCTGTGTGGAGCTACAGGAGTCAGGCTGATGGTACCGCTCTGAGGTACTAAAATCGGACCGCCTACACTGAGGGAGTAGCCTGTAGAGCCGGTAGGGGTAGCCACAATTAGCCCGTCTGCCTGATACACATTCAACAGTTCACCGTTGATATAGGCACGGATGGTAATCATGGAAGAACTGTCGCGTTTCAGAATGGCGATTTCATTCAGCCCGTAAGGATAGCCTTTCAGCACCTGACCGTTGCAGGTAAGTTTCAGTACCCTTCGTGGTTCTGCCAGGTACATTCCCTGATAAATCTCATCGAAGGTTTCTTCCATCTGGTCGGGTGAAATATCGGCCAGGAATCCCAAACGTCCGGTATTGATACCTAGTATGGGAATTTCTTTGTTACCAACTAAGCTGGCTGTTTTCAGAAATGTACCGTCCCCTCCCACACTGAGTGCCATGTCGGCGGTAAAGTCATGTCCGTTGAAAATCTCTAAATTGGTTAAATCTGCGTTTGTGTGCAGGCGAAGGAACTCATAAAACTCACGGTGGATACAGATGTGTGCCTCCTTGCGCCGGAGGATTTCCAGCAGATGAGTTACATGGGCCGATTTATGCTCCTGATACGTATTTCCAAAGAGGGCAAATTTCATCTTCCGCTGCATAGAATGTGTCTTTTTTATCAATCTTTTTAAGAATAAACATGTCAAGTTTCTCGTAAAACCTGCTAACTTTGCACGTTGTTGATGCAAAGATAACGAAATTCATGAAATATGACTAAATTAAGTGTGAATATAAATAAGGTGGCTACGCTTCGTAATGCACGAGGTGGGAATAACCCTGATGTAGAGAAAGTAGCACTGGACTGCGAGCAGTTCGGGGCGGAAGGTATCACGGTTCATCCGCGTCCGGATGAACGTCATATCCGGTATGCGGATGTATATGCCTTACGCCCGGTGTTGAAAACTGAATTCAATATTGAAGGATATCCTTCAAAAGAGTTTATTGACTTGGTGCTGAGAGTAAAACCTACGCAAGTGACTTTGGTTCCGGATGCTCCTGACCAGATTACTTCGAATTGTGGATGGGACACCAAAACGCATCAGGCTTTCCTGACAGAATTGATGGATACGTTCGGTGAAGCAGGCATACGTACCTCTATTTTTGTAGGTACCGATCTGGAACTGATTGAGTATGCGGCCAAGACAGGAGCCGACCGTGTGGAATTGTACACGGAACCTTATGCCTCACTCTATCCCAAGAATCCGGAAGCAGCCGTGGCTCCTTTTATAGAAGCGGCTGAGAGAGTACATAAACTGGGAATGGGGTTGAATGCCGGACACGATTTGAGTCTGGTGAACTTGAAGTATTTCCATGATAATATCCCTTGGCTGGATGAAGTTTCTATTGGTCACGCACTGATTTGTGACGCACTTTATTTAGGATTAAAGAAAACCATTGAAGAATATAAAAATTGCCTTCGTTAAATTATGATGACATTAACTTTACTGGCTGCCGCACAAGCTGTAGCCGATACAATGGCCGGAGCAAATCCGGTGTTGACTCCGGTTGCTTCGGGTGAACCGCAGATGAATCTTTGGGACATGGCCTGCAAAGGAGGCTGGATTATGATTGTACTGGCTTTGATGTCGGTAATTGCTTTCTATATTTTCTTTGAACGTGCGGTGGCTATCCGCAAGGCTGGAAAGGATGATCCTTTGTTTATGGACCGTATCCGTGATTATATCAAATCGGGAGAAATCAAATCGGCTATCAACTATTGCCGCATTACGAACACTCCTTCTGCACGTATGATTGAGAAAGGTATTACTCGTATGGGACGTCCGGTTGCCGATGTGCAGGCTGCCATTGAAAATACTGGAAACATTGAAGTGGCCAAGCTGGAAAATGGTTTGTCTATTATGGCTACCATTTCAAGTGGGGCACCGATGTTGGGATTCTTGGGTACGGTAACCGGTATGGTACGTGCCTTTTGGAATATGGCTAATGCCGGAAATAATATTGATATTACTCTTTTGTCAAGTGGTATTTATGAGGCCATGATTACTACAGTGGGCGGACTGGTAGTGGGTATTGCTACGATGTTTGCTTATAATCATCTGGTGTATCGTGTAGATAAGGTAGTAAGTCAGATGGAAGCACGTACGCTGGCTTTCATGGACTTGCTGAATGAACCGACTGAAAAATAATCGCGTATGGCTTTAAAGAGAAGACAGAAAATATCACCCAGCTTCAGCATGTCGTCTATGACCGACTTGATTTTCCTGCTGCTGATATTTTTTATGATTACTTCCACCATGGTATCGCCGAATGCCATCAAGGTGCTTCTGCCGCAAGGTTCGGAGCAGACTTCGGCCAAACCCATGGCACGGGTGATTATAGACAAGGATTTAAATTATTACGGAGCTTTTGGCAATGAAGATGAAATGCCGCTGGCTATTGATGAGGTGGCTGCATTTCTTCAGGAATGTGCTCGGAAAGAACCGGAAATGTATGTGGCATTGTATGCCGATGAATCGATTCCTTATCGGGAAATCGTGCGGGTGCTGAATATTGCGAACGAGAATCATTTTAAGATGGTCCTGGCGACTCGCCGTCCGGATAAAAACTAAAACAGAGTAACGTTGAAAAAAAATAAGGTAATCGGAATTGTATGTACGGTGGCTTTGCATGTGCTGGTGCTGCTGTTGCTGTTTCTTCTGAAGCTGACCGTTCCGGCAGAACAGGAGGAAGGCGGTGTGCCCGTCATGTTAGGCAATACGGAACTGGCCGCAGGTGATGCCGACCCTTATACGATGACCGAGGTGGATGTCATGCCGTCGGAAGCTCCTTCTTCTGCACCGGAAGCAGCAGTGGAGCCAGAGGTGGAACAGCCTATGATTACGCAGCAGGATGAACCTTCTTTGCAGGTGAAGAAAGAAAAACCTAAAACAGAAACGAAGAAGGAACAACCTAAAAAGACACCGGTAAAAACTGAAACGCAGAAAGTGAATAAGCCGAAGGAGAAAACAGAGGCTGAAAAACGGGCGGAAGCAGAAAAAGCAGCTGCTCAGGCGGCAGCTAATACCATTGCCGGGGCATTTGGAAAAGGTTCTCAGATGGGGAGCAAAGGAAATGCCGCCGGAGCCGGACTGCAGGGTAGTCCTACGGGCAACTCTTCTACGGGAAAGACGAGTGGTGTAGGTGCTCGGGATGAATTCGACCTGAACGGACGAACAGTGAGAGGTGGACAACTTCCGAAGCCGATCTACAATGGTCGAGAAGAAGGGCGTGTGGTTATTACTATTCGGGTGAATCCGGATGGAGAGGTTGTTGGTATCAGCTTTAATAAAAAGAGGTCGAATACATCGGATCCGGCATTGCGAAGAGCGGCAGAAGAGGCAGCTCGAAAAGCACGCTTTAATGCGGTAGATGGAGTGGATGATCAGTTCGGTACCATTACGTATAATTTTAAGTTGAAATAAAACTTTTAATTCTAAATAATAGATTTATGAAAGCAGTTTGTATCTTTTTGGCTGAAGGTTTCGAGGAAATGGAAGCCATGTTTCCGTTGGATATTATGCGCAGAGGCGGATTGAACGTAAAAACGGTGTCTGTCACTGGAAACAAGACGGTCATCAGTTCTCATCAGGTACCCATTGTGGCTGATTTGTTGTTCGAAGAGCTGAAGGAGGAAGATGTAGAAATGATTGTTCTTCCTGGTGGACTGCCGGGTGCTACTAACCTGGATGCACATGCCGGACTGGACAAACTGATTATGAGCTTTGCGGCTGCCGGAAAACCGTTGGCTGCCATTTGTGCTGCTCCGATGGTATATGGTAAGCGCGGTTTGCTGAAAGGCAAGAAAGCTACCTGCTATCCGGGTTTCGACAAATTCCTGGAAGGAGCAGAATATACAGGAAATATGGTAGAAGTAGTCGACAACTTCATTTTGGGTAAAGGTCCGGGTGCCGCACCTGCCTTTGGCTTTACTATCCTGGAGAAATTTGCAGGAGCAGAAAAAGCACTCGAAGTGAAAAAAGGAATGTTGCTGGCTTAATGAAGAAATATGTGATAGTGGTAGCGGGAGGAAAAGGCCTGCGTATGGGGGGAGAGATTCCCAAACAATTCATTCCGGTAAAAGGAAAGCCGGTATTGATGCGTACGCTGGAAACTTTTCATGCCTGTGACCCGAACATTGAACTGATTGTGGTGCTTCCGGTGGAACAGTGTTCCTACTGGGAGCACCTTTGTGCTGAATATGGCTTTACGTTGCCTCACCGTATTGCGGCAGGTGGAGAAACCCGTTTCCATTCCGTAAAGAACGGACTGGCACTGGTGGCAGAAGACGGTGTGGTCGGTGTGCACGACGGGGTACGTCCTTTCGTTTCTGCCGAAGTCATTACGAATTGTTATGCGCAGGCAGCCACTTTGCAGGCTGTGGTTCCGGTAACAGATGTAGTGGAAACAGTCCGTCATTTGTTGCCTGAAGGAGGAAGTGAGACTGTATCACGCAATGATTACAAGCTGGTGCAGACTCCTCAAGTCTTCACCTTGGAGTTGTTGAAACGGGCCTATGCGCAGGATTACAAGCCCTTCTTTACTGACGATGCTTCGGTGGTGGAGGCATTGGGACAGCCGGTACATCTGGTATCCGGCAACCGGGAGAATATCAAACTCACCACACCTTTTGACTTGAAAGTAGCAGAATCTCTTATTGACGACTAATGTTTGACTTATCCACACGCGATGTGAAATATTTGCCAGGGGTAGGGCCGCAGCGGGCGGCCATACTGAATAAGGAATTGAACATCTATTCCTTACGCGACCTGTTGTATTATTTCCCATACAAGTATGTGGACCGCAGTCGTCTGTATTACATCCATGAGATAGACGGTAACATGCCTTACATTCAGTTGCGCGGACGGATTCTGAGCTTTGAAATGTTCGGAGAAGGTCGTCAGCGCCGATTGGTGGGACATTTCTCCGATGGTACGGGAGTGGTGGACTTAGTGTGGTTTCAAGGATTGAAGTATATCACCGGAAAGTACAAAGCCAACGAAGAATACATCGTGTTCGGTAAGCCCACGGTTTTCAACGGGCGTATCAACGTGGCGCATCCCGATATTGACCCGGCACAGGAACTGACCCTTTCTACCATGGGGCTTCAACCTTATTACAACACTACGGAAAAGATGAAGCGTACCAGCCTGAATTCTCATGCACTGGAAAAGCTGATGAAGAATCTTTTTCAGGCTTTGCAGAAGGAGAGTTTTGAGGAAACGCTAAGTCCTTCTTTAATCGCGGCACATCAGTTGATGCCCCTGACCGATGCGTTGTATAATATTCATTTCCCGCAGAATCCGGAACTTCTCCGCAAGGCACAGTATCGCTTGAAATTTGAGGAACTGTTTTACGTACAGCTCAATATTCTCCGTTATACCAAAGAGCGTCGTAACAAATTCCGTGGATTGGTATTTGAACGGGTGGGTGAAATTTTCAATACCTTTTATGCACATCACCTGCCTTTCCAGTTGACGGGGGCACAGAAACGTGTAATCAAGGAAATGCGTCGTGATATGGGAAGCGGACGACAGATGAACCGCCTGTTGCAGGGCGATGTGGGGAGTGGAAAAACATTAGTAGCCCTGATGACCATGCTGATAGCCTTGGATAACGGATTCCAGGCCTGTATGATGGCTCCGACAGAAATTCTTGCCACACAGCATTATGAAACCATCCGTCGCTTTCTGAATGGGATGCCCGTGCGGGTGGAGCTGTTGACCGGCAACGTGAAAGGCAAACGCCGTGAAACGATTCTCCGCGACTTATTAACAGGGGATGTGCATATCCTGATTGGTACGCATGCCGTGATTGAAGACACCGTCAACTTCTCTTCTTTGGGGCTGGTGGTGATTGACGAACAACACCGTTTTGGAGTGGCCCAGCGAGCCAAGTTGTGGGCTAAGAACACCCGTCCTCCTCATGTATTGGTTATGACGGCCACTCCGATTCCCCGTACACTGGCCATGACTTTGTATGGCGACCTGGATGTATCAGTCATTGATGAGTTGCCTCCCGGCAGAAAGCCTATTCAGACCATTCATCAATTTGACAACCGTCGGAAAAGCATGTACGAATTCATGCGGAAACAGATTCAGGAAGGACGTCAGGTATACATCGTGTATCCGTTGATACAGGAGAGCGAAAAGATGGACATCAAGAACCTGGAAGAGGGTTACATGCACATCTGTGAGGAGTTCCCAGAATACAAGGTCAGCAAGGTGCACGGTAAGATGAAACCGGCCGAGAAAGAGGAAGAAATGCAGCGTTTCTTGGCTAACGAAACCCAGATTATGGTGGCTACTACCGTGATAGAAGTCGGCGTGAATGTGCCCAATGCCTCGGTGATGGCTATTGAGAATGCCGAACGTTTCGGACTTTCCCAGCTCCATCAGTTACGTGGGCGAGTAGGTCGTGGTGCCGATCAGTCCTATTGTATTTTAGTGACCGGATACAAGTTGACGGAAGAAACCCGCAAGCGCATTGAAATCATGGTGCAGACCAATGACGGTTTTGAAATTGCCGAAGCCGACCTGAAACTACGTGGTCCCGGCGATTTGGAAGGTACCCAGCAGAGCGGGGTAGCCTTCGATTTGAAAATTGCCGACATTACCAAAGACGGCCAGTTGTTACAGTATGTCCGTGAAATGGCTGAACGCCTGCTGGATGACGATCCCGAAGGCATGAAACCGGAAAATCAAATTATCTGGCAACAGTTGAAAGAACTTCGTAAGAAGAATGTGAACTGGTCTGTAATATCCTGATTATTAAGTTTATATAATCTGTTTGGGCGTAGCCGGAAAACGCAAGTACGTTTGGAGGTAAACGCCTTTACGTTTGTACTTAAACGTACTTGTGTTTCAGGTAAAATGTACTTACGTTCCGTTTGAAATGTACTTGCGTTTGGGGAAGGATATAAAAACTTTTCGTGTATCTTGTTGAAACGGGATAGTAAGGTCGCAAAAAATTACATGTATTCCGTAAAAGATTCCATTTTTTTGTGTATTTTGAGGCAGTACTTTTGAATTGGAGATGTTGTATCTCATTTTTTACTTTAACTAGGAAAAACAATGAATCGATTTGCGGGAACAATCATATGTATGATGGCTGGAGTGCTGGCTATGGCACAGCAGGTGTATGAACTGGATATGCCTGTCAAGGAAAAGACAATTTATAGTGGGCACCTGAAGCTGGGAGGAAGTAATCCTTCCGGTGAGCGTATTGAGGTAAACAGCTATTATATGTCGGTTGGGGGAAAGCCGGTTATTCCAGTAATGGGAGAGTTTCATTATAGCCGTTATCCGGAATGCCAGTGGGAAGAAGAAATCCTGAAAATGAAGGCAGGAGGAGTAACGGTGATTCCTACGTATGTATTCTGGAGTATCCACGAAGAAAAGGAAGGCGTATTTAATTGGGAAGGGAACCGGAATCTTCGTAAGTTTTTATCATTGTGTCAGAAACATAATATGTGGACGGTGGTACGAATAGGCCCTTTCTGTCATGGGGAAATACGAAACGGAGGACTTCCCGACTGGTTGTTTGCCAAGCCCTTGGAAATACGTTCGAACGATGCGAACTACCTGAAGTATGTGAAACGCCTTTATGAAGAGATTGGCCGACAGTTGGAAGGATTGTATTATAAAGACGGTGGAACGATTATCGGCACGCAGATAGAAAATGAACACCAGCATTCGGCGGCTCCTTGGGGAATTACGTATCCGGGCGAACCGAAGGACATGACGTCGGCCACTTATGATGCCAATATTACGATGATAGGAGTGAGTGTACAGGATAAGAAAATCACGACGGCCGATTTGGGTGACCTGCACATGAAAACACTGAAAAAGATGGCCGAAGAAGCCGGAATCCAGACACCTTTGTACACGGCTACCGGATGGGGCAATGCGGCTGTAATCGGAGAGGAAGCCATTCCTGTGACGGCTGCCTATACGTATCCTTTCTGGGCCAAACCGGGTATGTCTCCTTTTTGCATGTTCAAGGATATTCAGAAGAATCCCGATTATGCACCGGTGCGTTATGACACCGAGAAGTACCCTTCCTTCTGTGCAGAAATGGGAGTCGGCATTCAGATGATTTATACCCGCCGCCCTATTGTCACGGCTAAGGCCGCAGAGGCGTTGATGGTGCGTACGCTGGGGGCATCGGGTATTATATGTATCATGGAGGTTCTACTCCGAAAATGGGACCTACGGCCTTTTTCAGCGATGAACCGATGGGAATGCCCAAGATATCGTATGATTTTCAGGCTCCCTTGGGAGAATTTGGTTTGGAGCATGGTTCTTATCGTGCGTTGCGCCTGTTGCATCTGTTCCTGAACGATTTCTCCAGTCAGCTGGCACCGATGGAAACGGTGCTTCCGAAGGGATATGAACAAATGACTCCGGATAACCGGGAAACGTTGCGATATGCAGCGCGGGTAAAAGGAAAATCGGGTTTCGTGTTTATGGTGAACTTTCAAGACCACGATACTGCTCGGGTAGACCAGAAAGATTTGTGCTTACGGTTGAAGTTTGCGGATGAGACACTTCGTATTCCTTCGCAAGGTACGTTTACTCTGCCGAAAGATGAGAGCCTGATTCTGCCGTTTAATTTTCAGATGGAGGATGCCTTGTTGAAGTATGCCACCGCCCAGTTATTGCTGAAACTGGATGACAAGGGGATGGACCATTACTTTTTCTTTGTGCCGGGAGGTATTCGTCCGAAATTTGTGTTTGACAAGACTACGGTAGCCGGAAAACATTGTTATACTCCGGAAGCAGGCTTAAAAAGTACGTTTATGGTGAAGACATCTGGTGGAAAACGGTTTAAAGTAACCACACTGACTCGCGAACAGGCTTTGAATGCTTGTAAGGTCGACGGTAAGTTGCTGATTACTTCTTCCATGGTGTTGCCGGAAGCAGGAAGAGTACGGTTGCTGAATATGGGAGACCCGGTGTTCCGTTATGTAGAATATCCTTCGGCAAAAGGCTTTAAGGAACAGATGAAAGAAGTTCCTTCCGTACAGCCCGAATATACCTTCCGTAAGGTTGGAAGCCGTCGGCTGGCAGTTCGTTTTTCCGGAAAGGAATATCCTCAGGTAAATGATTACTTCTTGCAGCTGGATTATACAGGCGACGTGGCCATGGCTTTCTTGAAGGGTGAGCTGGTGCTGGATCACTTTTATTATGGAGCTCCCTGGAAGATTAGTCTGAAACGTTTCCAGCAGGAACTGACTGATGAGGAACTGAGTTTTTACATTCGTCCGTTGTGGAAAAATGCACCTTTCCTGTCTGATTTGCCGGGAGAAGCTGTTCCTGATTTTTCCAAAGGTTCAGTAGCTCGGGTCGACTCAGTGCAGGTTGTTCCGCAATATGTGACTACATTGTCATGGTAAAGCGAAAAACAGACAGGGCGATACCTGAGAAATAAAGGTATCGCCCTGTTTGTTTTTATAATACTATACTATCTTATAGAATTAGTTCATAATCTACGATTCCTAACCACTTCCCGAATTTACGGCCTACTTCCCGAAAATAAGAAACCTTTTCAAACCCTAACTTTTCGTGCAGGGCGTAGCTGGCTTCGTTACCTTCGGTGATGCAGGCTATCAGGGCATGCAGTCCGTAGCGGCGGCATTCTTCTATTAAATGCAGCATCAGTTCTTTTCCGATACCTTTCCCGGTATGCGAAGGAGCCAGGTAGATGGTGGTCTCTGCACTTTGGTTGTAAGCAGCCTTTTCTTTCCATCCGTGCACGTAGCAGTAGCCGGCAATCTGCCCTTCCGTCTCATATACAAAGTACGGATACTTCTCACTGATGTGCTGGATACGTGTCCACATTTCCTCTTCGCTCACCGGTTCCAGTTCAAAGGTGATGGTGGTGTGGGCGATGTAATGATTATAGATGGCAGTGATGGCCGGTGTATCTTCTTTGCGTACCTTTCGAATCATATTAAAGTATTAAGCCAAGGGTGAGTAATAATCCAAAAATAAGCATGTTGCGGGAGGTTTCTCCCAAGATTCCGTTCAGGGCTTTTCCGCGGTAGATACGGGCCATGTGCTGGGTGGTCAGAATGTGTGGAATCAGGTACAGCTGGGGTAGCAGTACGGCATAGATTTTACCGATTTCCAGGAAGTAGAAGCAGCACCAGCAGGCCGCCAGTCCTAACAGAAAGTAAAGAATCAGTCCAGCTTTGGCTCCCAGGCGTACTATAATGGTTTTCTTGCCGCTGATAGCATCCTGTTCACGGTCGCGGAAGTTATTAATCATCAGCAGGGTGTCGATGATGAGGCCGCAGGCCAGTGAAGCCATGGTGACAGACATGTTCCAGTCGTGTGCCATGACATAGTAGGTACATCCCACAGGTACGAAGCCGAAGAAAACAAGTACCAGCAAGTCGCCCCATCCGTGATAAGCCAGCGGATACGGTCCGGCGGTATAGAGGAAGGCAAAAATCATACAGGCAATACCAATCGGAATCATTTCCAGTCCTCCGTAGTAAAGCAGGCAAAGTCCGGTGATTCCTGCTAACAGGGTGGTACAGGCAATTCCGGCTTTCATGGCCTTGGCGCTGATCCATCCTTGTGCACAGGCGCGTTCCGGTCCCAGCCGGTCTTCGCGGTCGCTGCCTTTCAGAAAATCAAACAAGTCGTTGATGAAGTTGGCGTCAATTTGCATCAGAAACGCAAACAGAAAGCAAAGCAGGGCAGGCGTTAATTGAAAATGACCGTAAATAAAGGCCAGCGCACAGCCCAGCATGACGGGTATGGCAGCACCGGTCAGTGTCTTAGGGCGGGCAGCCAACAACCAGGCTTTTATGGAATTGGTTTTGACGTTTGTCATTGTGGATTGATTTTTAGTTTTTCGTCCGGCAAAGTTAGGCATTTTTTTACGACCTTTGTCACGACCGGATAGTTATATGTATTTTAAAATGATGAAACGATTAAACTTGCTGGCAGGTTGCCTGGTGGTGCTATGTGTCCTGCTTTCTTCTTGTGCTACGGCTTCTTTTTCCAAATATAAAGGTGTGGGGCGTGTAAAGCGCTATGATTTCTACAGTGCCCAGTTGCCCGATTCTTTCGATGGTTTCCGTGTGGCTTTTGCTTCCGATTTTCATTACGAGAGTCGGTTTACCGCCCGTCGTTTACCGGGCATGTGCCAGGCACTTCGTTCGCTGGATGCGGATGTGTTGCTCCTGGGAGGTGACTATCGGGGACGCAACGGAGGAGATGTGACGCAACTCTTTCAGGCGCTGAAGACGGTGGAGACACCCTGTGGAACGTATGCCGTGATGGGAAACCATGAGCGTGGGCAGGCTGACTCGCTGGCACGGAAGGCCATGCAGGAAACTGGGGTACACTTACTGGAGCACAAGGTGGATACCTTGTGGAGAGGAAAGGAGTACATTTTGTTGTGCGGCATTCGTAACCCGTTTGACCTGAAACAGAACGGGGGGTCACCTACCTTGGCATTGCGGGAAGAAGATTTCGTACTGATGTTGGTACATACACCCGATTACGTGGAGGATGTGAATGTGGCGCACACCGATTTAGCACTGGCCGGACATACGCACGGGGGACAAGTCAGTTTGTTCCGCCGATGGACACCGGCGCATTTTTCCAAATACGGTAACCGTTTCCTGACAGGATTGAAGTATAACAGTGCGGGTATTCCGGTTATTATTACCAATGGACTGGGCACCTCCCGCAAGGATGTGCGCTTGTTTACACCGAGTGAGGTGGTGCTGGTGGTACTGCACAAAAAGAAATGATTACCGGTACAATCCTTTTTCCTGAATAATTCTGAATACTTCCGGATGCAGGAAATAGCGCAGGTCTTTTCCTTCCCGGATGCCTTTGCGGATAAAGGTCGAACTGATTTCGATGAGGGGAGCTTGTACGACTCTGACATGAGGAGGCAGACTGGCTGTATCCTCCAAGGGATAGCCCTGGCGCGGATAGACCAGAATGTGGTGGCGGCGGATGATTTCTTCGGGCGACCGCCAGCGGTCGAAAGCCTGCCAGTTGTCGGCACCGATAATCAGGTGAAACTCCCGGTCAGGATAACACTCGGCCAGTTTATCAAGGGTATGGATAGTGTATGAGGGACGTGGAAGCTGGAACTCAAAGTCGGATGCGCGGAAACGGGGGTATCCTGCCACGGCAGCTTCTACCATTTTCAGGCGCAGATGGTCGTCGAGCAACGTCTCGTTCTGTTTGAACGGGTTCTGAGGGGTAACCAAAAACCATACCTCCTCCAGTCCCCCATATTCACACAGGTAGTTGGCAAGTGCCAGGTGGCCTGTATGGATAGGGTTGAAGGAACCTCCGAAAAGTCCGGTTTTTATTTGAGGCTTTTCTTCCATTGTCTGTAGTTGAGTATCTGCCAGGCAGCTACCAGCAGCATGGCTACGGCAATGATGTATTCTTCTTTTGCTACGGCCACCACCCCTACGGCAATGGCTGCCAGCCCGATGACGATACAAAGTATGGTCATCATGAACATGATTTTCTTTGGGTCTTTAGGCATATCAGCAAATTTATTGTTTAATAAAATCGCGAATGGTCTTCAAGGCTTCTGCTTGAGCCTTTTCCAAATTGTCGTTGACAATCACTACATCGAATTTTTCGGCATAGCTCAGCTCGAAGGTAGCTTTTGCCAGACGGCTTTCGATAACTTCGGGTGCGTCGGTTCCACGACCGGTCAGGCGCTTGCGGAGCTCTTCGAGTGAAGGCGGCTGGATAAATACAGACAGTGCGCGGTCGCCGTAGAATTTCTTGATATTGCATCCGCCTACTACGTCGACATCGAAAATTACATTCTGTCCGGCTGCCAGCTGTTTTTCTACCTGTGCTTTCAGTGTGCCATAGAAACGGTCCTTGTACACTTCTTCGTATTCCAGAAACTCATCGTTGGCGATACGCTGCTTGAATTCCTCTGGTGTCAGGAAGAAGTATTCCACTCCGTTCTGCTCTGTGCCACGGGGCGCGCGGCTGGTGGCAGAGATGGAGAAGGCCAAATTCAGGTTCTGTGTCAGCAAGTAATTGATGATGGTGGATTTACCAGAGCCGGAGGGGGCTGAAAAAATAATAAGTTTGCCTGCCATATTCTTTTTTACATTACGTTCAACACTTGTTCCTTAATCTGTTCCAGTTCGTCTTTCATCTGTACCACGATGTTCTGCATTTCGGCATGGTTCGACTTGCTGCCGGTGGTATTGATTTCACGTCCCATTTCCTGAGCGATGAATCCCAGCTTCTTGCCTTGTCCGTGTCCGCCTGCCATGGTTTCGCGGAAATATTTCAGGTGGTTGGCCAGACGCTGCTTCTCTTCGTTGATGTCCAGCTTTTCGATGTAATAAATCAACTCCTGCTCCAGACGGTTCTTGTCATAGTCGATGCTCAGCGTTTTTTCCAGTGCATCGGTAATGCGCTCCCGTATCTTGGCCACACGTTCCTTCTCGTAAGGCTCGATGGATTTCATCAACCGTTCGATGTTGTCGATTTTTTCTGTAAACTTCTTTTCGAGAGCTGCACCTTCCTGCTTGCGGAAGTCAACCAGATGTTGCAGAGCGGTTTCGATGGTTTGTTTGGCTGCAGCCCATTCTTCGTCCGACAGTTCCTGCACGTCTACGCGGGTCAGCACGTCGGGCATGCGCAACAAAGTGGCAAACCAGTCTTCCGGCAACGGAATATGGCAAGTTTCAGAAATGGTTTTTATTTGGTTGTAATAGTTTTCTACCAAGGCTGTATTGATGGGAGTAGCCGATTCGGCGGCGTCTTTTTCCACCCATATAGAGAAGTCCACTTTCCCGCGTTCCAGTGTCTGGGCAATCAGGTTGCGGATTTCCATTTCTTTTTCACGATACAATGGAGCGATGCGTGTGGATAAGTCCATTGCTTTGCTGTTCAACGATTTGATTTCCACGTTGATTTTTTTGTCTCCGAACACAGTGACTGCTTTTCCGTATCCGGTCATTGACTGTATCATAACTCCTTCTGTTTTTTGATAATTTGGATACAAAGGTAGGAAAAATCTAAATAAAGAATAAGCGGCTGTTAAAAAAAACGTGCGAAATACCTTTGACTCTGACGGATGGAACAGAGTTTCGGCAAACTTTCTGCTTCTTTTTTCATGAGATAGTGAGAAGAAAAGTGTATATTTGCAGACTATAATAATTGTATCGAGTTTAATTATGTCATGCATTTTACATATTGAAACATCTACGGAAGTTTGTTCTGTGGCTGTAAGCCAGGATGGAGCTTCCATTTTCTCGAAAGAAGATTTTAACGGCCCTTCGCATGCTACTGTGTTAGGGGTATTTGTGGATGAAGCCTTGTCGTTCATTGATAGCCATGCCATTCCGTTGGATGCGGTGGCAGTGAGCTGTGGTCCTGGTTCGTATACGGGGCTGCGTATCGGTGTGTCGATGGCGAAAGGTATCTGTTACGGACGGAACATTCCGCTGATAGGATTGCCCACACTGGAGGTGATGTGTGTGCCGGTGCTGCTTGCGCACGACCTGCCGGAAGATGCTTTGCTTTGTCCGATGATTGATGCCCGCCGTATGGAAGTATATGCGGCCGTGTATGACCGTGCTTTGAAGGTGCAGCGTGCCATCGGAGCAGATATTATTGACGAAAATTCGTATGCCGAATATTTGGAGAAACATCCGGTGTATTTCTTTGGTAACGGAGCAGCCAAGTGCAAGGAAAAACTTTCGCATCCCAACGCACACTTCATTGAGAATATTCATCCGGTAGCCAAATGGATGTTCCCGCTGGCCGAGAAAGCCATGGCAGTGGAAGATTTCAAGGATGTGGCCTATTTTGAGCCGTTCTATCTGAAGGAATTTGTGGCTTCCACTCCGAAGAAACTGCTGTAAGGGCGTATGGCCGGTGAGGCGTAAAAAGATTTGATTTGTAGAATAACAGAATTTTATATGGAATATAATACCCAGCAACGAAAATTGCCACTTCCGGAGTATGGACGAAGTGTGCAGAACATGGTAGACCATGCATTGACCATCGAAGACCGTGAAGAGCGTCAGCGGTGTGCCAATACGATTGTAAACATAATGGGAGGCATGTTTCCGCAATTACGCGACATGGAGGATTTCCGTCATAAGCTGTGGGATCATCTGGCCATTATGTCCGACTTCAAACTGGATATTGACTATCCGGTGGAAATTGTAAAGAAGGAAAGTTTGGAAGTGAAACCGGACAGAATTCCCTATTCTCCGAACGTCATTCGTTTCCGTCATTACGGACGGTTCATTCAGGACTTGATTAAGATAGCAGTAGACTATCCGGAAGGTGATGAGAAAAAACAGCTGATAAAATATATCGCCAACCACATGAAGAAGGATTACATCAACTTCAACAAGGACGGGGTGGAAGACCAGAAAATCCTGGAGGATTTGTGCGAGCTGTCAGAAGGACGTATCAAGCTGACGACGGATGACTTGAAGCTGGTGGAACAGCGTTCGTTCGGTCCGCGTCGTCGTCAGATGAACAATAACAATCAGCAGAAAAAGAAATATTAATCAAAATCGGATACTATGGCTTCATTTGTAATCGAAGGAGGACACAAACTGCATGGCGAGATTGTGCCTCAGGGTGCTAAAAACGAAGTATTACAGGTACTTTGTGCCACATTGCTGACAGATGAGGAAGTGACTATTGAAAACATTCCGAACATTCTGGATGTGAACAACCTGATACAGTTACTTCGCGACATGGGGGTGAAGGTCTCTAAGTCGGGAAGTGACACCTACACTTTTCAGGCAGATAATCTGAATCTGGCTTACCTGGAGAGTGATGACTTCTTGAACCGTTGCTCTAAATTGCGTGGTTCGGTGATGCTGGTAGGTCCTCTGGTAGCTCGCTTCGGAAAGGCAATGATTTCGAAACCGGGTGGTGATAAAATCGGACGCCGCCGTCTGGATACGCACTTCCTGGGTATTCAGAAACTGGGTGCCTCGTTTGAATATGATGCCGTGAATGGTCGTTTTTGCATTAATGCCGAGAAGCTGAAAGGCGCTTATATGTTGCTGGATGAGGCTTCTGTGACCGGTACGGCCAATATTGTGATGGCAGCTGTACTGGCCGAAGGGGTGACAACGATTTACAATGCAGCCTGTGAACCTTATTTGCAGCAGTTGTGCCGGATGCTGAATCGCATGGGAGCCAAGATTTCGGGTATCGCATCGAACTTGCTTACCATCGAAGGCGTATCCAGCTTGAAAGGCTGTTCACATCGGGTGCTTCCAGATATGATTGAAGTCGGCAGTTTCATCGGAATGGCTGCCATGACGGGAAGTGAAATTACCATCAAGGATGTGTCTTATGAAAATCTGGGAATCATTCCTGACAGTTTCCGTCGTCTGGGTATCCGTTTGGAACAACGAGGTGACGATATATTTGTGCCCGCACAGGAGCATTACCAGATAGAGTCGTTTATTGACGGCTCCATTATGACCATTGCCGATGCACCGTGGCCGGGATTGACTCCTGACTTGCTGAGTGTGATGCTCGTTGTGGCTACTCAGGCTAAGGGTAGTGTGTTGATTCATCAGAAGATGTTTGAAAGCCGTCTGTTCTTTGTGGACAAATTGATTGATATGGGGGCACAGATTATTTTATGCGACCCTCACCGTGCGGTGGTAATCGGTCACGACCGCAATTTCTGTTTGCGGGGCGGCAATATGACTTCGCCGGATATTCGTGCCGGTATTGCCTTGCTGATTGCGGCACTGGGAGCAGAAGGAAACAGCCGTATCCATAACATTGAGCAGATTGACCGAGGATACCAGCATATCGAACAGCGATTGACTGCACTCGGTGCACGTATCACGCGTATTGAATAAGTATGATTAGAAAAGAAGAAGTATTTAAAATAGGAATCATCAACAAGCCCCACGGAGTGAAGGGTGAGGTGTCGTTTACGTTTACCGATGATATTTTCGACCGGGTGGACTGCGACTACCTGATTCTGTTGCTCGACGGGATTCTGGTTCCATTCTTTATTGAAGAATATCGCTTTCGCTCCGACAATGCAGCGCTGGTGAAATTCGAAGAGATAGACACGGCTGAGAAGGCACGTAGTTTTACCAATGTGGAAGTGTATTTCCCGAAGAAGTATATGGAAGAACAGGATGAAATCACTTCCTGGAATTTCTTTGTCGGATTCAAGGTGCACGACGTGCATCATGGCGACTTGGGTGAAGTGGTGGATGTGGATGATGCAACGATGAATGTGCTGTTTGTCATTGAGAAGGAGGGAGAGGAACTGCTGCTTCCGGCTCACGAAGAATTTATACTGGATATTGACAAGGCACAGAAAGTGTTGACGGTGGATATTCCTGAGGGATTGTTGGATTAAAACCAGATTAGGTATGAAAAAGAAAGGTCGTAAAGCATTTTGGCGGAACATTAAGTTTAAGTATAAGCTGACCGTCATTAATGAGAACACACTGGAAGAGGTAATTGGCATTCATGTGTCGAAACTGAACGGTTTTTCGGTGTTGCTGGCTGCTTGTACGGTAATCTTTCTTTTGGCTGCCATCATTATTGTGTTTACTCCCTTGCGGAACTACTTGCCGGGATATATGAACAGTGAGGTGCGTTCGCAGGTGGTGACCAATGCACTGAAAGCCGATTCGTTGGTTGAGGCACTGGAACGCCAGAACCGCTATATCATGAATATTCAGGATATTTTCAGCGGGAAGGTGAATGTGGATACGGTACAGTCGATTGACTCGCTGACTACCATCCGTACGGAGGAGCTGATGAATCGCTCCAAGGAGGAAGATGATTTTCGCCGGAAGTACGAAGAACGGGAACGGGCGGCAGCAATGGCGGGAACGGATGATCATACATTGCCGGATTTGTTGTTCTTCCGTCCTACGCGTGGAATGGTGGTGAAGGATTTTGCACCTTCGCGTCATCATTATGGAGTGGATATGGCAGCCTCCGTCGATGAGAGTGTACTGGCGGCTCTGGATGGTACGGTGATGCTGGTGGTGCAGACTGCCGACAGCGGGGTACTTATTCAAATTCAGCATGAACAGAATTTTATATCCGTATATAAACATTGTGGCCCTTCCCGGAAAAAAGAAGGGGACCAGGTGAAAGGGGGAGAAGTAATCGCATTGGCCGGAACATCGGACGAGGGTAAGCATGTGTCGCATGTGCATTTCGAACTGTGGCATGATGGCACTCCGATTGACCCGGCGAAATATGTTGTATTTTAAGCTTATGAAGAAACAGATTGCCATATTAGGTTCTACCGGATCAATCGGTACTCAGGCTCTTCAGGTAATAGAGGAGCATCCTGATTTGTATGAGGTATATGCCCTTACAGCGAACAATAAAGTGGATTTGCTGGCCGAACAGGCTCGTAAGTTCCAACCGGAAGTGGTGGTTATAGCCAATGAGGATAAGTATGGAATTTTGAAGGAAGCGCTGGCTGATTTGCCGATTAAGGTGTATGCCGGGGCTGAAGCTTTGTGTCAGGTGGTAGAGGCACAGCCTATTGATATTGTGCTGACCGCGATGGTGGGCTATGCCGGTCTGAAGCCGACCATCAATGCCATCAAAGCTCGAAAAACCATAGCATTGGCCAATAAGGAAACATTGGTGGTGGCTGGTGAACTGATTACTGCCTTGGCCAGTCAGTATCAGACACCGATTTTACCGGTAGATTCTGAGCATTCGGCTATTTTCCAGTGTCTGGAAATGAACAACCCTGTGCATAAGGTGATTCTGACTGCATCGGGAGGTCCTTTCCGTACCTTTACCATGGAACAGCTTCAAACAGTGACCAAAGAACAGGCTTTGAAGCATCCCAACTGGTCGATGGGAGCGAAGATTACCATCGATTCTGCTTCCATGATGAACAAGGGGTTTGAGGTGATGGAAGCTAAATGGCTGTTTGGAGTTATTCCGGAACAGATTGAAGTGGTGGTGCATCCGCAGTCGGTCATTCACTCTATGGTGGAGTTCGAAGACGGAGCAGTAAAGGCTCAGTTGGGCGTACCCGATATGCGTCTGCCTATTCAGTATGCTTTTTCTTATCCGAAACGGGAATCGCTTTCGGGCGAGCGGCTGGATTTTGCCAAGTATAATACTTTGACATTTGAAAAGCCGGATATGACACGCTTCCGTAACCTGGCTCTGGCCTACGAAGCCCTGCACCAGGGAGGAAACATGCCTTGTATTGTCAATGCGGCGAATGAAGTCGTAGTAGCTGCATTCTTGAAAGACCAGATTTCTTTCTTAGGTATGAGTGAGGTGATTGAAAAATCTATGGCGAAGGTTCCTTTTATAAAGGCACCTACTTACGGAGATTATGTATCGACCGATGCGGAAACCCGTCGTATTGCAGCAGAACTGGTGATTAATGGAATGAAATAAACAAAGTCTAATTATAAAAAAGTAAGAAGTAAAGTAGAAATGGAAACATTTTTGATTCGTGCCCTTCAGTTGATTCTCAGCTTGTCGCTGCTGGTCATCATTCACGAAGGAGGACATTTTTTCTTCGCCCGTCTGTTTAAGATTCGCGTAGAAAAGTTTTATATATTTTTCGACCCTTGGTTCTCGCTGTTCAAATATAAACCCAAGAACAGTGATACGGAATACGGAGTAGGCTGGTTGCCCTTAGGAGGATACTGCAAAATCTCGGGAATGATTGATGAGTCAATGGATACCGAGCAGATGAAACAGCCTGCTCAGCCGTGGGAGTTCCGTTCCAAACCGGCCTGGCAGCGTCTGCTGGTAATGGTGGGAGGAGTATTGATGAATTTCCTGCTGGCTCTGTTCATCTATTCCATGATTCTCTTTACATGGGGAGACCATTACACGACCTTGAGCGACATGACAATGGGTATGAAGTTTAATGAGCATGCGCAGGAAATCGGTTTCCGCGACGGCGATATTCTGAAGAGTGCCGATGGCAAGGAACTGACTCGCTTCAATATGGATATGATTCGTAGCATCGTAGAAGCTCGTGAGGTGACTGTCTTGCGTCAGGGAGAAGAGAAAAAGATTTTGCTGCCTGAGTTAAGCTTGTTGGATGTGGCAAAAGAAGACCCAATGTTTGTGGATGTGTTCTATCCGAATGTGGTCGATTCTGTACTTCCGGACGGTGGATTCGCGAAAGTGGGTATTCAGAAAGGAGACTCTTTGGTTGCATTTAATGGCAAAGAGATGACTTCATGGAATGAATTTCTGGACAACATGGCTGAGTTGAAGGCAAAGGCTGAGTTGGATAAGAAGACTTCGGCTGCCTTTACGCTGGTTTACTCACGTGCAGGAGTGCGTGATACCGTAGATGTGCAGACGGATGATAAATTCAAGGTTGCCGTAATAGGTGGACTGGTGGACTATAAGCAACGTACGTTGAGCTATGGCTTCTTTGAATCTTTCCCGGCAGGGGTAGCATTGGGCGTCAATACATTGAAAGGCTATGTCAATGACATGAAATATGTGTTTACCAAGGAAGGAGCCAAGAGTGTGGGCGGATTTGCTACTATTGGAAGTATCTTCCCGAAAGTCTGGGATTGGCAGCGTTTCTGGGAAATGACCGCATTCTTGTCTATTATTCTGGCCTTCATGAATATCTTGCCGATACCGGCACTTGACGGAGGACATGTGTTGTTCTTGCTTTATGAGATTATAGCCCGTCGGAAACCAAGTGACAAGTTCCTGGAATATGCGCAGATGGTAGGTATGTTCCTGCTGTTTGGTCTGCTTATCTGGGCAAACTTCAATGATGTACTGAGGTTCTTGTTCTGATGAATTTATAGAAGAATAGTATAAATGGCACAAGGAAGTACAAAGCTGGCTTGCCGGCTTTGTCTCCTTGTGTCTTTTTTGTTTAATCGATAAATAAAAAGAAAATATGATGAAAAAAATCCTATTGGCTGTAGTGTTGTGTGGCGGTTTCGGATTGACGTCTGTTTCTGCCCAGCAGGCGGAAGGACGTCTGCCAGGCTACTTACAGGCCGAAAAGTTTACCAAGAGTAAGCTGGACAAAATGTTGTTTTCTACTACTGTGGACCCGCACTGGTTTCAACAGGGAAACAATTTCTGGTTTGAGTATAAGACCAGTGAAGGAAAGTTCTGGTATGTGGTGAATCCTTCAGCTAAGCGTAAAGAGTTATTGTTCGACCGTGAACGGCTGGCTTCACAGCTTACCGAGATTGTACAAGACCCTTTTGAAGCACGTCAGTTGCCTATCGCAGACCTGAAGGCTGGAGAAGACGGACGTACCTTTACGTTTAAAGTGGTCTCAAAGGCTGATTCTACATTTTATTTCTCGTACGACTATCCGTCTCGTAAATTGACACATTTGAAAGACAAAAAGAAGGAACTGGACAGACCAAGCTGGGCCTCTGTTTCGCCTGATGGACAGCGGGTGATTTATGCCAAGGATTGCGATTTGTACTATATGAGTATCGCCGATTATCAGAAGGCTCGCAAGGATGAGAAAGATAGTACGATTGTAGAAGTCCGTCTGACAACGGATGGTACACCGGATTTCGGGTATGGCATTCCGTATAGTACCCTGAATACAGATACATTGTGCAATGGAAAACGTCGTGGAGTATGGGGATACTGGTCGCCTGATTCCAAATATTTTGCTACGATTATTGCGGACCAGCGGAATGTGAAACCGTTGTGGGTGATTAACTCTATTGCGGAGCCACGTCCTACTCTGGAAACTTATAAGTATGAGATGCCGGGAGAGACAGGTATGCCGGAATATCATCTGTATTTGTTCGATGTGCAGGCAGGTACACGGAAAGAAATCAAGACAGCGGCGTGGAAAAATCAGTCGATTGACTTGGAAGGTAAACCCTTTGAACAGAAACAGCGCGATATGGATCTGATTCCAAGAATCTGGCAAGGGGATAACAACCGTTTCTTTCTGACACGCAGCAGTCGTGACTTGCATCGTATTGATGTATGTACTTATACATTGGGGGCTGATTCCATTGTACCTATAGTAAAGGAAAGAATGAACACCTACCAGGAAACACGTCCTATTCATGTGCTGAAGGGAGGAAAAGAGTTTATCCAATGGAGCGAACGTGACGGCTGGGCGCACCTTTATTTATATGATGATAAAGGAAACTTGAAAAATCGTATCACAGAAGGTCCCTGGCATGTGGAGCGTGTGGTAAAAGTAGATGAGGTTGCACGGACAGTCTATTTTGTGGCCAATGGACGGGAGGCAGGTGAAAATCCATATTACGAACATTTCTATAAAGTAAATGTGGATGGAAGCGGATTGAAACAGCTTACGCATGGTGAATTCTTCCATGATGTAGAACTGGATGACGATGCCCGTTTCTTTGTCGATAACTATTCACGTGCCAATACCGTTCCTTGTACTGACCTGCTGGACAATAACGGGAAAAAGGTGATGACCATACAGGAAAGTGATTTCTCTTCCCTGAAAGCAGCCGGTTACAAATTCCCGGAACCTTTCAGGGTGAAAGCCGCCGATGGAGTGACTGATTTGTATGGAGTGATGTACAAACCTTTCGATTTTGACTCTACCAAGGTATATCCCATCATAGATTATGTATATCCGGGGCCTCAGGTAGAGGCAGTGGATTATCCGTTCCGACGCATGAGTGTCCGGACAGACCGTCTGGCACAAGCCGGATTTATCGTGATTACGGTAGGACAGCGAGGTGGGCATCCCAGCCGCTCCAAATGGTACCATAACTACGGATATGGAAATATGCGGGATTACCCGTTGGCCGACCATAAGGCAGCAGTAGAGCAACTGGCCGACCGTTATTCTTTTATCGATATTACGCGTGTGGGAATCCACGGGCATTCGGGAGGTGGATTTATGTCAACAGCAGCAATCTGTCAGTATCCTGATTTCTACAAGGCTGCAGTTTCTTG
>NZ_JBBKBF010000020.1:0-53210 GCF_037892625.1 Phocaeicola sp. ICN-14070
CTGATTTTCAGCTTTTTAAAAGTTTTTAAAAGACAAAAAAGAATTCGCCCCGAAACAGCGCGTGCTTCGGGGCGAATCTTTATCTGTCTGCAAAGAGGATTAGTCTTTCAGTTTTGCTTTGATGAAGTCGCGGTTCAAGCGAGCGATGTTGCTGATTGAAACGCATTTCGGACATTCTGCTTCACAAGCACGGGTATTGGTACAGTTACCGAAGCCCAGTTCGTCCATCTTGGCAATCATAGCCTTTGCACGACGCAATGCTTCCGGTTTTCCCTGAGGCAACAGGTTCAACTGGCTTACCTTAGCAGAAACGAACAGCATGGCTGAACCGTTCTTACAAGCAGCTACACACGCACCGCAACCGATACAAGAAGCGGCATCCATTGCTTCGTCAGCTACCGGTTTCGGAATCAGGATAGCGTTGGCATCCTGAGGAGCACCTGTACGTACGCTGATGAAACCACCTGCCTGCATAATCTTGTCGTAAGCTGTACGGTCTACCATCAAGTCCTTGATAACCGGGAAACCGGCTGAACGCCACGGTTCTACAGTGATTACATCACCGTCTTTGAAACGACGCATGTAGATCTGGCAGGTAGTAGCACCTGTAGCAGGTCCGTGCGGATGTCCGTTGATGTACAAAGAACACATACCGCAAATACCTTCACGACAGTCATGGTCGAACACTACCGGTTCTTTTCCGTCTTCAATCAACTGTTCGTTCAAGATATCCAGCATTTCCAGGAAGGAAGTATCGCCCGGGATGTCCTTCATCTGGAATGTATCGAAATGACCTTTTTCCTTAGGTCCGTTCTGACGCCAAACTTTCAGCGTAAATGATATATTTTTATCCATTTTACTTAGATTCTTTAATTGTTTAACTTCACTGATTAGCTCTTGTAGTTACGAGTCTGTACCTTGATAGCTTCGTAAACCAGCGGTTCTTTGTACAATACCGGAGCCTTGTCGTCGCTTCCCTGGTATTCCCAGCAAGCTACATAGAAGAAGTTTTCGTCATCACGTTTTGCTTCACCTTCTTCTGTCTGATGTTCTTCACGGAAGTGACCACCACAAGATTCTTCGCGGTTCAATGCATCGTATGCGATAAGCTGACCCATTGTGATGAAGTCGTCCAAACGGAATGCCTTGTCAAGCTCGATGTTCATACCTTCTTTTGCTCCCGGAATAAACAATTCTGTTTCGAATTCCTTACGGATGTCTTTCAGCTTAGCCAAACCGGTCTTCAAACCTTCTGCAGTACGTCCCATACCTACGTATTCCCACATTACGCGGCCCAGTTCCTTGTGAATTGAGTCTACAGACTTCTTACCCTTGATGTTCATCAGGTGGTCAATCTTAGCCTGTACAGCCTTTTCTGCTTCTGCAAATTCAGGCAAGTCAGTAGAGAAGCGAGGAACAGTAATCTGGTCTGACAAGTAATTCTGAATAGTGTAAGGCAATACGAAGTATCCGTCGGCCAGACCCTGCATCAATGCAGAAGCACCCAGACGGTTAGCTCCGTGGTCAGAGAAGTTACATTCACCGATAGCGAACAGACCCTTGATAGTAGTCTGGAGTTCGTAGTCTACCCAGATACCACCCATTGTGTAGTGGATAGCCGGATAAATCATCATCGGGTTGTAGTATTTCACACCGTTGATTTCGCGAGCCAGTTCGCCCGGATTTACGTCGGTGATTTCTTCGTACATATCGAACAAGTTACCGTAACGCTGGCGAACTACGTTCAAGCCCAGACGTTCGATACTTTCAGAGAAGTCAAGGAATACGGCCAGACCAGTGTTGTTTACACCGAAACCGTGGTCGCAACGTTCTTTAGCGGCACGTGAAGCCACGTCACGCGGAACCAGGTTACCGAATGCCGGATAACGGCGTTCCAGATAGTAGTCACGGTCTTCTTCAGGAATATCGCTACCTTTCTTTGTTCCAGCCTGCAATGCTTTGGCATCTTCCAGTTTCTTCGGAACCCAGATACGACCGTCGTTACGCAGAGATTCTGACATCAAAGTCAGCTTAGACTGCTTGTCACCGTGTACCGGAATACAAGTCGGGTGAATCTGTACGTAAGCCGGGTTAGCGAACATAGCTCCCTTACGGTAGCAAGACATGGCAGCTGTTACGTTACATGCCATGGCGTTAGTTGACAGGAAGTAAGTGTTTCCGTAACCACCGGTTGCGATAACTACTGCGTGAGCAGCGAAGCGTTCCAACTTACCAGTTACCAGGTTCTTAGCGATGATACCACGTGCACGACCGTCAACCAATACTACGTCGAGCATTTCGTAACGAGTGTACAGTTTTACAGTACCGGCACCTACCTGACGGCTCAATGCAGAGTAAGCACCCAGCAACAGCTGCTGACCTGTCTGACCTTTAGCGTAGAATGTACGAGATACCTGCGCACCACCGAATGAACGGTTAGCCAGTGTACCACCGTATTCACGAGCGAAAGGAACACCCTGTGCCACGCACTGGTCGATGATGTTGTTTGATACTTCAGCCAGACGGTATACGTTAGCTTCACGAGCACGGTAGTCACCACCTTTCACTGTATCGTAGAACAGACGATAAACAGAGTCACCGTCGTTCTGGTAGTTCTTGGCAGCGTTGATACCACCCTGTGCAGCGATAGAGTGTGCACGGCGAGGAGAGTCCTGGATACAGAAGTTGAACACACGGAATCCCATTTCACCCAGAGAAGCAGCTGCAGAAGCACCTGCCAAACCTGTACCTACCACGATGATGTCCAGACGACGTTTGTTAGCCGGGTTCACCAGTTTCTGGTGAGCTTTATAATTGGTCCATTTCTCAGCTATCGGGCCTTCAGGAATCTTAGAATCAAGTATCTTAGTCATAATGTTTTTTCAATTTAATCAGTTACACTTAAATTAGCAAGCACCGCAACCCATCATGTTTTTCAGGAAGAACACAACGGCTACCAGCATGAAGCCAAGTACGATGATGGTAGAATAGATGTTAGAGATGCATTTCCAACGGTTAATCCAGATGGTGTTGTTCCAACCCAAAGTCTGCATAGAGCTCCAGAATCCGTGAGTCAGGTGGAACCACAAGGCAATCAGCCAGATGATATACAACACGAAGAACACCGGATTAGAGAATGTCTGCATGATGTAGCCGTAACCGTCGGCTGCATGAAGACCACCCATCATCGGGTTGCCGATGATTTCAGCGAACTGCATTTTGTACCAGAAGTTTACGAAGTGAAGAGCCAGACCCAGGATTACGATGATACCCAGTACCAGCATGTTCTGAGATGCCCATTCCACGTTTTTCGGTTTTGCTGTCACTGCATAGCGTTCGTGACCGCGAGCTGCACGGTTCTGCATCGTCAGCCAGAAAGCGTAGATGATGTGAATTACAAACAGGGCAGCCAGTCCGACAGTAGCTACCAGCGCATACCAGTTGGCACCGAGGAACTCACAAACCATGTTGTACGCCTCGCCCGAGAACAATGCAACAAGGTTCATCGCCATGTGAAATGTCAGAAACAGGACAAGGGCGATACCAGTAACACTCATCACCACTTTCCTTCCAATAGATGAATTACTTAACCACATAAATGATTGAATTTAAATTATTTAATTGTTAGAACTATAAATTCGCACTCGAAGGTCCAAATTATGATGCAAAATTAGAAGATTTATTGAGATAACGCAACAGATTATGGAAAAAATTCTGTAATCGGAGGTTGTGAGCCACACGCAAAAAAAACGCAAGTGCGTTTGAACCAAAACGTCGAAGAGTTTCAATTCAAACGCACTTGCGTTTCAGGGAAAACGTACTTGTGTTTTTCGTCAAACGCAAGTACGTTTTCCGGAGCTTATCTTTTGGGGAAATTCATGCCGGGCTTGCGCAGCAGTTCGATGGCCTTTTTCATGCTGTCGTTCAGTGTGTTAATCACCTGGAAGTATTCGTTCATGTCCCAGATGTCGCGGGCCAGCAGGGCTTTCAGCTGTGTCTTGATCAGCGGAAGTGCCGTGCGGAACTGGGGCTCGTTATAGGTGATTCCCATGGAGGTGCCTTGTGCCACCAGCTCGTCGAGCATGGCCTGGCTCACCTCAAACTCGCGGTTGAAGCGGTCGAACGTCTTGTACTGCTGGAGCCATTCTTTCCGGTGGCGGTCAATCAGCTTGATGTTCAGCTGCACCATGGCGCCTTTGTCGCGCAATGACAGGTAATAATCGGTGTACATTGTGGTGTCGATGGGCACAAAATAGTCGGGCATGATGCCTCCGCCGCCGTACACGGTGCGTCCCAATTTCAGGGTCTTGGCCTTGAGGGAATCGGGGAAGTGGATGCTGTCGGCACTCATCATTTCACCCCGGTTGTAGCGGTCTATCAGGTCTTTATTGTATTGCTCGATACTTTCGTAAGGTTTCTGGATACAACGGCCTGAAGGGGTGTAGTAACGGGCTACCGTCAGGCGAATCATGGAACCGTCGGGCAAATCGATGGGGCGCTGCACAAGTCCTTTTCCGAAGGTGCGGCGGCCTACTACGATACCTCTGTCCCAGTCCTGAATGGCTCCGGTCACAATTTCACTGGCGGAAGCCGAAAATTCGTCGACGAGCACCACCAGACGGCCTTTCTGGAAATCGCCGTCGCCCTTGGCTTCAAACTCTGAACGCGGGTTGCGGCGTCCTTCGGTATAGACAATAAGTTCTTTCTTGCCCAGAATCTGGTCGCACAGGCTGATGGCGGCATTCAGGTAACCGCCTCCGTTGCCTTGCAAATCGAGAATCAGGTCTTTCATACCTTGTTTCTGCAACTTGTGGAGGGCATCGGTAAATTCTTTTCCGGTGGTAGCGGCAAAGCGGCTCACACGGATGTAACCGATTTTTCCTTCCACCATGTACGAAGCATCCAGACTGTATACGGGAATCTTGTCGCGCTTGATGGTGAAAGGCAACAGCTCCTTCACACCGGCACGCAGCACCTTTACCGTTACTGTAGAGCCTTTCGGTCCGCGCAGACGGCGCATCACTTCTTCCGTATTCATCTTCACGCCGGCAATGACCGTGTCGTTCACTTCAATGATGCGGTCGCCGGCCAGGATGCCGACCTTCTCGGAGGGACCTCCCGACACGGGCTGAATGACGAACAGGGTGTCAGTAGCCATATTGAACTGGATACCGATGCCGTCAAAGTTTCCCTGAAGGGGTTCGTTGAGCCGCTTCACTTCTTCCGGATCGGAATAGGTGGAATGCGGGTCAAGCTCTTCCAGCATGCTGACAATGGCGGTTTCCACCAGCTTGTCTTCGTCTACCTTATCTACATACAGATTGGAGATGGCGAACTCGGCCAGCTGCAGTTTGCGCGAAGGCGAATCGAGCAGCTTGTTCTGGGCGGGAAGTGCCGTCCATGCCGACCACCCTGCCAATAAAGCAAATACGTATTTTCTGATTTTCATGTGCATTCTTTCATTTTATTCCACTTCCATGCCTTCGGGCAGAAAGTCGGATACATCTTTTCCATACTGCAAAAGCTCACGCACGATGGTGGAACTGATGGAGGTCAGTTCGGGCTCAGTAAAGAGCAGGATGGTTTCTACGCCGGCCAGCTTGCGGTTGATGTCGGCAATGGTTTCTTCGTACTCAAAGTCGTGCACGGTACGGATACCGCGGATAATGAATCCGGCCTCGCGCTCGCGGGCAAAATCAACGGTCAGATTGTCGTATGCCTCTACCTTGATGCGTGGCTCGTCGGCATAAAGCTTACGAATCATCTCTACACGCTTTTCGGTGGGGAACCAGGTTTTCTTTTTGTCGTTTATCCCGATACCGATAATAATTTCATCCATAAAGGTCAGGGCACGCTTCACCACGGAGTAGTGCCCGATAGTAAACGGGTCGAAGGTGCCCGGAAATATCGCTCTTTTCATCACTGATGACTGGCAGTTTTTAATTATTAATTCTTCATTCTTCATTCTTAATCAAGTCTTCTTCTACCACCAGGTTATCGATGATGAAGTTCTGGCGTTCCATGGTGTTCTTTCCCATGTAGAATTCCAGCAGTTCCTTCACGGCGTCGGTCTTACGAAGGGTGACTTGCTCCAGGCGCATGTCCTTGCCGATGAAATGACGGAACTCATCGGGAGAGATTTCTCCCAGTCCTTTGAATCGGGTGATTTCCGGATTGGGACTCAGTTTCTCGATGGCAGCCACCCGTTCTTCGTCCGAATAGCAGTAGATGGTTTCGTACACGCCTTTCTTGCGGTTTCGCACGCGGAACAGAGGTGTCTGCAGGATATATACATGACCTTTCTTGATCAGGTCGGGGAAGAACTGGAGGAAAAAGGTAATCATCAGCAGGCGGATGTGCATACCGTCCACATCGGCATCGGTAGCCACGATTACCTTATTATACCGCAGTCCGTCGAGCCCTTCTTCAATGTTCAGGGCAGCCTGCAGGAGGTTGAACTCTTCGTTCTCGTAGACTACCTTCTTGGTGAGTCCGAAGGAATTCAGCGGTTTACCGCGCAAACTGAACACGGCCTGCGTATTGACATCGCGGCTTTTCGTAATGGAACCGCTGGCGGAGTCTCCCTCGGTGATGAAGATGGAACTTTCCAGACGGGGATCGTCTTCTTCTTTCTTTCCGCCTTTCTGGTCGTTCAGGTGGATGCGGCAGTCACGCAACTTACGGTTGTGCAGGTTGGCTTTCTTGGCACGTTCACGGGCTATCTTCGTGACACCGGCAATGGCCTTACGTTCTTTCTCTGATTCCTGAATCTTCTGCAGCAGCACTTCCGCCACATCGGGATGCTTGTGAAGGTAGTTGTCTACCTGCTCTTTCACGAAATCGCCCACAAACTTGTTGACGCTGATACCGGAAAACGGATAGGGATTGCCTTCGGAATCTTTCTCAGGAGCCATGGTGAGTGAACCCAGCTTGATTTTAGTCTGACTTTCGAAAGTCGGCTCGATCACGTTGATGGCAATGGCGGCCACCAGTCCGTTACGGATGTCCTGGAATTCGAGATTCTTTCCGTAGAATTCCTTGATGGCGCGGGCAATGTGTTCCTTGAACGCACTCTGGTGGGTACCTCCCTGCGTGGTGTGCTGACCGTTGACAAAGGAATAGTATTCCTCGCCATACTGCGCGCTGTGGGTAAAGGCTATCTCAATGTCTTCGCCCGTCAGATGCACGATGGGATACAGCCCCGGTGCAGTCATGTTATCGTTCAGCAGGTCTTCCAGTCCGTTGCGGCTTACAATGCGATGGCCGTTATAATAGATGGAAAGCCCCGTATTTAAATAGGTATAGTTGCGGAGCATGGTCTCAATGAACTCCGGACGGAAGTGGTAGTTCAGGAACAGGGTATCGTCGGGTTCAAAGAAGATATAGGTTCCGTTTTCTTCATCCGTAGCACAGGTTTCGTCGCTGACCAGTTCACCGCGTTCGAACACGGCCTTGCGCATCTGTCCGTCGCGGGCACTCCAGGCAATGAAACGGCGGCTCAATGCATTGACCGCCTTGGCTCCCACTCCGTTCAGTCCGACACTTTTCTTGAAGGCCTTGGTGTCGTACTTACCCCCAGTATTCAGCATGGAAACGGCATCGACCAGACTTCCCAAGGGAATGCCTCGTCCGTAGTCACGCACGGATACACGCAGGTTGTCTTCCATCTGGATGTCAATACGTTTTCCGGCTCCCATCTTGAACTCGTCGATACTGTTGTCGACGACTTCCTTCAACAGCACATAAATTCCGTCTTCCACCTGCGAACCGTCGCCCAGACGACCGATGTACATACCGGGACGAGTACGCACATGCTCCATGTCGCTCAGGTGGCGAATGTTCTCTTCTGTATAGGCAGCAGAGGAAACGGTTTGTTCATTGAGTTCTTCCATATCTATTCTCCCCTCGTTTTTTAAATCATTTTCTTATAAGCACGGCGACGTTTGTGCTGCACGGATTCGAACGCGCTCCACTGTGCCTGTACTTTCTTGTTGAGCTCAAGCTCCGGATTACTTTCTCCATATTCAAATCCCATCTGCTGGAAAATGGGCACGAGATCATAGAACAGGAGGGCATTGACTCCCTTGCTCTGGTATTCGGGCTTCACTCCTACCAGCAACAAATCGAGCACGCGCGGACGCTTGATGAAGAGGGCTTTCAGCAGGTGGAACCAACCGAAAGGCAACATCTTCCCCTTGGCTTTCTGCAAGGCTTTCGACAAAGAAGGCATGGCAATTCCCACTGCCACCAGATTGCCTTCCGCATCTTCTACCAGCGACACCATGCGCAGGTCGATGAGCGGCAGATACATCTTTATATACTGGTCAATCTGTCCCTGTGTCATTTTTGAATATCCGTAAAGGGGAGCGTAGGCTTCGTTAATCAAATCGAAGATTTTCTGCCCGTAGTTCTGCTTCTTGATTTCGCTCCGCTTGAGCTTCTTGATTTTCAGGTTGTATTTCTGAAGAATGATTTCGGAGATGCGCACAAACTTTTCCGGAAGCTGGTGAGGCACGCTCAGTTTGTATTCCACCCAGTCGGCTTCTTTCTCAAAGCCCAGCTGCTCCATGTGTTCCGGATAATAAGAATAGTTGTAGATGGTAGCCATGGTGCTCAGCTGGTCGAATCCTTCTACCAGCATTCCTTCGGCATCCATATCTGTAAATCCCAGCGGACCGACAATGGCTTCCATACCTTTTTCTTTTCCCCATTGTTCTACGGCTTTCAGCAAGGCTGAAGACACTTCTTCTTCGTCGATGAAGTCCAGCCAGCCGAAACGGACTTCTTTCTTGTTCCAGGTGTCATTGGCACGGTGGTTGATGATGCCAGCCACACGCCCCACTATCTCCTCGCCCTTGTAGGCCAGGAAATACTCTGCCTCACAAAATTCAAATGCCGGATTCTTCTTGGGATTGAAGGTATTCAGCATGTCATCGTACAAATCGGGAACGGAATAGGGATTATTTTTATAAAGTTCGTAATTAAAACGGATGAACTTCTTCAGCTCTTTTTTCGTAGTGACTTTTTTAATCGTGATAGTCATTGTGGTATAATTTTCTTTCGTTCGCTTTGAGTTTAGAAAAATTAAGGCTGTAAAGATAGTGTTTTTTCTCCTAAAAAGCGGGCTATTCACTGATTTTCACACTTTAAGGAATTTTTACGGAGGAGGTGAAGGCAGACAGGAAATTAAGGATTTGACATGATTTTAAGCTATCTTTTCATTCTGCGTCCAGAATAAAAAATCCGACAAATCAGTAAGTTGCTGTTTTACAGAAAAATAGAACACTTTTCCTTTCTGAGAATTGAAAAATCAGCTTTTCCCCGGCAGATGGTCGGGATTTTTCAATTCTCACAACGGTTAGCTCCACCATTCGTCGGGTAAGGAAAGTATCATGGCCACCACCTCGGCATAATTCTTCTGTCCGGAAGGAATCTGGTTCCCTTTCAGGTAATACTCATACATCAGTTCCTGCACACGTCCCACCACCGGATTATAGCGCGCCTGCCAGTAAGCCTGCTTTTCGCGAAGGGTCTGCAAAATCTCCGGACGGATGGAAGAAAGCAGTTGCCGGTAGTCTGCTTCCTCCAACAATGCGGCAGCGTTGGAAAGCACATAAGGCAACAGACCGAAATAGCCGGAGTAGTGGACGGCAGGCGAAACGGAACGGATGCAAATCTGATAGGCCCAGAAGTTGGCTTCGGCTTCACTGCTTATTCCCAGCAGATGGGAATACTCATGGGCATAGGTGAACGGCCATTGCAAGGAAGGCAGCTCACGGTTGAGCTGTGACTCGGCAAAGAAAGGACCCATGTAGCCCAACACGCCGACACCGGAATAGAGTGTGTTGAACATGACCTGCTTGGGATGCTGGTAAGCTTTCGGTGAAGAAAGGCCAAAGCGGGAAGGCACTTGGGCAAAGAGTTGCTTGGCTTCTTTTTCGATAACTTCGTGCGAAGGAAAAGGCGACTGCGTGTAGGCTTGATTCAGGCGACGGGTATAGTCGGCCAGAAAATGATGGAAGGTAGAATCCTGGTAGGCCACATATTCTAACGAGGAACGCGTAAAGAAGTCTTTCCGGAAATAATTGATTCCCCAGCCCACATAGAACCAGAGGTACACTCCTACCAGCAGTTCGGCTTCTGCCCGCAAGGTCCATTTCCAGCCTTTCTTTTTCTTCCAGCTCCACAGCGGAATCCCGACAAGCAGGACACACGCCCCTGCAAAGAACCATTCTTCCATGGAGAAAGGAATCCAGGAAACCAGGGCCGACAGGAAGGCGGACAGAACGGGATAAAGGTGACGGGCGTACAGCTCGCCCATATCCGGGAAAAAACGGCAAAGGAGGACGAGGCACAATCCTAGTCCCTCTGCGGTCCAACGTACATAACGCAAGGGAAAACTTTTCATACACACAAAGTTATATGTTTTCAGATAAGGTGAAGGAAGTGACAAAGAAATTATATATTTTTGTAACACAGATTAATCATGAATTATACTTAGATAGAAATGGCTTTAAACTACATCTGGATTGCATTTTTCCTTCTGGCCTTTGTGGTGGCACTGGTCAAGCTCATATTTTTAGGCGACACGGCCGTATTTCCGGAGATTATCAATTCTACCTTTGCTTCTTCTAAAACGGCGTTCGAAATTTCATTGGGGCTGACGGGGGTACTGTCGCTCTGGCTGGGCATCATGAAGATTGGAGAAAAAGGAGGCGTTATACAGCTTTTCGCCCGTCTGCTGAGTCCGCTGTTTTCGAAACTGTTTCCGGAAATCCCCAAAGGGCATCCGGTGACGGGAAGTATTTTCATGAACCTGGCGGCGAATATGCTGGGACTGGACAATGCCGCCACACCGCTCGGCCTGAAAGCCATGGAGGGACTGCAGGAACTGAACCCGCGCAAGGACACGGCTAGCAACCCGATGATCATGTTTCTGGTGCTGAACACGTCGGGACTGACACTGATTCCCATCAGCATCATGGTATACCGGGCACAAATGGGAGCCGCACAACCCACGGACGTGTTTGTTCCGATTCTATTGGCGACTTTCTTTTCGACAATGGCCGGCATCATTGCGGTCAGCCTGTACCAGCGCATCAACCTGCTGAACCGGACCATCCTGTTGTTTCTCGGTGGAGCCAGCCTGCTCATTGCGGGCATCATCTGGCTTTTCCTTCAGCTTAGCCGGGAACAGATTGACCTCTACTCTACGACCTTTGCCAATGTGTTCCTCTTTCTCGTCATCATCGGCTTTATCGTGTCGGGTATGCGGAAAAGAATCAATGTGTACGACGCGTTCGTGGAAGGAGCCAAAGAGGGATTTTCTACTGCCGTGCGCATCATTCCTTACCTGGTGGCGATTCTGGTTTCCATCGGCGTGTTCCGTGCTTCGGGAGCCATGGATTTTCTGATTCAGGGCATCGCCGGAGTGGTTCGGAGTTGCGGAATAGACGACCAGTTTGTCGGCGCACTGCCCACGGCACTGATGAAGCCGTTAAGCGGCAGCGGAGCCCGCGGACTGATGGTGGATGCCATGAGCACCTACGGAGCCGACTCGTTTGTCGGCCGTCTGGCCTGCATCTTCCAGGGGTCGACAGATACCACATTTTATATTCTGGCGGTGTATTTCGGAAGCGTCAGTGTAACCCGCACAAGGCATGCATTAAGTTGCGGACTGATTGCCGACTTCACCGGAATACTGGCTGCCATTTTCATCGGATATTTATTTTTCAATTGACATAAGCTATGATTAGTTATCAGACAGAAGGCGTGGAAATGCCCGCCATCAAGAAGCGCGAAACGACCGCATGGATCAAAGCCGTGGCCGAAACTTACGGCAAGAAGGTAGGTGAAATCGCGTACATCTTTTGCTCGGACGAGAAGATTCTGGAAGTAAACCGCCAGTATCTGCAGCATGATTATTACACGGACATCATTACATTCGACTACTGCGAAGGCAAGAAACTGTCGGGCGATTTGTTCATCAGCCTGGACACGGTACGCACCAACGCCGAACAGTTCGATGCAGCGTATGAGACGGAACTCTACCGCGTAATCATACACGGCATACTGCATCTTTGCGGCATCAATGACAAAGGGCCGGGAGAACGCGAAATCATGGAAGCCGCAGAAAACAAAGCACTGGAAATGCGGAAAGATTTCATGTAATTCGTATTTTTGCAAAGGATTAAAAACATAAAAGCTAATGGATTTCAAGTATGATGTAATCGTAATCGGAGCCGGTCATGCCGGATGTGAAGCGGCGGCTGCGGCTGCCAATCTGGGCTCAAAGACCTGCCTGATTACAATGGACATGAACAAAATCGGGCAGATGAGCTGTAACCCGGCCGTAGGGGGTATTGCCAAGGGACAAATCGTCAGAGAGATTGACGCCCTGGGAGGATACATGGGACTGGTGACAGACAAGACCGCCATCCAGTTCCGTATGCTGAACCGCTCCAAGGGACCGGCCATGTGGAGTCCGCGCGCCCAGTGCGACCGAGGAAAATTTATCTGGGCCTGGAGAGAAATTCTAGAGAACCTGCCCAACCTGCATATCTGGCAAGATACGGTGGAAGAGTTGTTGGTGGAGAACGGCGAAGTGACCGGCGTGGTGACTTGCTGGGGAGTGACGTTTCATGCTAAATGCGTGGTGCTGACTGCCGGTACTTTCCTGAACGGTCTGATGCACATCGGACACAAGATGCTGGCAGGAGGACGCTGTGCGGAACCGGCATCGTATCACCTGACTGAATCCATCACCCGACACGGCATTACGGCCGGACGCATGAAGACGGGTACTCCGGTGCGCATCGACGGAAAGAGCGTACACTTTGACCTAATGGACACGCAGGACGGCGAGAATGATTTCCACCGTTTCTCGTTTATCAGCGAACCACGCCACCTGAAACAACTGCAATGCTGGACCTGCTTTACCAACGAAGAGGTGCACGACACGCTCCGGAAAGGACTGGCCGACTCTCCCCTTTTCAACGGACAAATCCAGAGCATCGGACCGCGTTACTGTCCGAGTATCGAAACCAAAATCGTGACCTTCCCCGATAAGCCGCAACACCAGTTGTTCCTGGAACCGGAAGGTGAAACCACACAGGAACTTTACCTGAACGGCTTCTCTTCTTCACTCCCGATGGACATCCAGCTGGAGGCTCTGAAGAAGATTCCTTGCTTCAAAGACCTGGTGGTGTACCGTCCGGGATATGCCATCGAATACGACTACTTCGATCCGACACAGCTGAAGCATACGCTGGAATCGAAGGTGGTGAAAAACCTGTTCTTTGCCGGACAGGTGAACGGCACAACCGGATACGAAGAAGCCGGCGGACAGGGTATCATTGCAGGTATCAACGCGCACCTGAACTGCCACGGCGGCGAGCCGTTCGTGCTGGGACGTGACGAAGCTTACATCGGTGTACTGATTGACGATCTCGTGACCAAAGGCGTGGATGAGCCGTACCGTATGTTTACTTCGAGAGCGGAATACCGCATCCTGCTCCGTCAGGATGACGCCGACATGCGACTGACCGAACGGGCTTATCAGCTGGGACTGGTGAAGGCCGACCGCTACGAAATCCTGCAAAAGAAACGGGCCGAAATAGACCGCATCGTAAACTTCGTAAGCACCTTCTCCGTGAAGGCCGACAAGATAAACGACGCCCTCGAAAAGTTAGGAACAGCTCCGCTTACTCACGGATGCAAGCTGGTTGACTTAATCAGCCGCCCGCAGATTACGATTGAAAATATCGCTCCTTACATCCCCACCTTCCAGGCTGCACTCGACAAAATCGAGGAGCGAAAAGAAGAGGTGATTGAGGCTGCCGAAATCCGCATCAAGTACAAAGGCTACATCGACCGGGAGCGTACGATTGCCGACAAGATACACCGGCTGGAGTCCATCCGAATCAAGGGCAAGTTTGACTACGCCAACTTGCAATCACTGTCGACCGAAGCCCGCCAGAAGCTGGTGAAGATAGACCCGGAAACCCTGGCACAGGCCAGCCGCATTCCCGGCGTATCACCGAGCGACATCAACGTGCTGCTAGTGCTTCTGGGACGATAAAGCAGGCATGTTTCACGTGAAACAATTTGTTTAAGGAATACACATAAAATACTGGATATGAATAAAGAAACATTAAAGAAAAACCTTCGAGAAATACCCGATTTCCCCAAGCCAGGAATTCTGTTCTACGACGTCACTACCCTGTTCAAAAATGCGGAATGCTTGCAGGGCATGATAGACGAACTGTATGAACTATACAAGGACAAAGGAATTACCAAAGTGGTAGGTATCGAGTCCAGAGGATTCATTTTGGGTGGTGCCCTGGCGGCCCGCTTAGGAGCCGGATTCATCATGGCTCGCAAGCCCGGAAAGTTGCCGGCTGAAGTCATTGAAGAAACTTACGCCAAAGAGTATGGTACCGACACCATACAGCTTCACAAGGATGCCATCAGCAAAGACGACGTGGTATTGTTGCACGACGACTTGCTGGCTACAGGCGGAACGATGGCAGCAGCTTACCGACTGGTAAAACGCTGCGGCGTGGAGAAAGCATACGTTAACTTCGTCATCGAACTGAAAGGGTTGAACGGAAGAAACGCCTTCGAAAAGGATGTAGAAGTTACTACCCTTTTAGAACTATAACACGAGAAGAATCCCCTACAGAAAGGGGTAATTATATGCAGCCTTCTTTGCAGGAAACCTCTCCTCAAGGAAGGCTGTATTCACCCTGACAAGAACCCTACGACATGGAAGAAACAGAAAAGACAAGCAACACCAGCGAATACCTGAAAGGAATCGTATTGAACCTTCCGGAAGGTCCGGGCATCTACCAATACCTGAACAAGGAAGGAGTCATCATCTATGTGGGAAAAGCCAAGAATCTGAAGCGCCGTGTCTATTCTTATTTTTCCAAGGATCACCAGTCGGCCAAGACGCGCATGCTGGTTTCCAAGATTGCCGACATCCGCTACATCGTAGTGAACTCGGAAGAGGATGCCCTGCTGCTGGAGAATAACCTGATTAAAAAATACAAGCCAAGATACAACGTGCTGCTGAAGGACGATAAGACCTACCCTTCCATCTGTATCAGCAACGAGTATTTCCCGCGCATCTACAAGACCCGGAAGATTATTCGCGACGGTTCGAATTACTTCGGTCCGTACAGCCACGTGCCTTCCATGATGGCCTTGCTGGAGCTGATTAAAAAGCTGTATCCGCTCCGTACCTGCCACCTGGCACTGACGCCCGAAAACATTGCGCAGGGGAAGTTCAAGGTCTGCCTGGAATACCACATCAAGAACTGCAAAGGGCCCTGCATCGGGAAGCAGTCGCACGAAGAATACATGCAGCAGATAGCGCAGGCAAGGGAGCTGCTGAAAGGCAATACCCAGAAGGTAAGCAATGCGCTGATGGAAGAAATGAAATGCCTGGCAGAAGAGATGAAGTTTGAGGAAGCACAAAAACTCAAGGAGCAATACATGCTCATTGAAAGCTATCGCGCCAAGAGTGAAGTGGTGAGTTCGGTGCTTCATCACATCGATGTGTTCTCCATAGAAACGGACGAAAATACGGCGTACATCAACTACCTGCACATTACCAACGGATGCATCAACCAGGCTTTCACCTTCGAATACAAAGTACGTATGAACGAGAGCAAGGAGGAGCTGCTGCAGTTAGGTATCGTGGAAATGCGCGAACGCTATAAAAGCACATCGAAGGAAATCATCGTGCCTTTTGAACTGGACATGGAAATGAACGGCGTAACGTTCACGATTCCTAAAAAGGGCGAGAAAAAACACCTGCTCGACCTTTCGCTGATGAACGTGAAGCAATATAAAGTGGACCGCCTGAAGCAGGCCGAAAAACTGAATCCGGAGCAACGGAGCGTGCGGCTGATGAAAGAAATCCAGGCACAGTTACAACTGGAGAAAATGCCGAACCACATTGAGTGTTTTGATAACTCCAACATTCAGGGCTCGGATGCAGTGGCTGCCTGCGTGGTGTTCAAGAAAGCCAAACCCAGCAAAAAAGACTACCGGAAATACCTTATCAAAACGGTGGTGGGACCGGACGATTATGCCTCCATGCAGGAGGTGGTACGCCGCCGCTACAGCCGTATTCTGGAAGAGCAGGGCGAACTGCCCGACCTCATTCTGACGGATGGAGGAAAAGGACAGATGGAAGTGGTAAGGCAGGTGATAGAAGACGAGCTGCACCTGCAGATTCCCATTGTGGGACTTGCCAAGAACAACCGCCACCGCACGTCGGAAGTGCTGTTTGGTTTTCCGCCGCAGACGCTCGGCATCAAGCAGGGCACTCCCCTTTTCCATCTGCTGGAAAATATCCAGGATGAGGTGCACCGCTTTGCCATCACCTTCCATCGGGAAAAAAGAAGCAAAAGCCAGATTGCCTCTGCCCTCGACAATATCAAAGGCATCGGCGACAAGCGGAAAACGGCCCTGCTGAAAAAGTTCAAGAGTGTGGCCCGCATCCGGCAAGCCAGCCTGGAAGAGATTGCCGAAATAATTGGAGAAAGTGCAGCGAAAAGCGTGAAGGAATCACTATCTGAATCCAAATAAATTGCTATTTTTGTAGAAACAAGACGAATCACATGAGAGTAGTTATACAGCGCGTGACACACGCATCCGTGACCATTGACGGAGTTTGTAAATCAGCCATCAAAGAAGGCTTCATGATTCTGCTCGGCATTGAAGCTGCCGACACGCAGGAAGATGCAGACTGGCTCTGCAAGAAGATTGTCAACCTTCGTGTGTTTGACGATGAGAATGGAGTAATGAACAAGTCCATTCTGGATGTGCAGGGAGAAATCCTTGTAGTAAGCCAGTTCACACTGATGGCCTCGACCAAGAAGGGAAACCGCCCCTCTTACATCCGAGCTGCCGGACATGAAATTGCCGTTCCTCTGTACGAATACTTCTGCAATGAATTGAGTATTGCCCTGGGAAAACAAGTAGGAACCGGTGAGTTTGGTGCCGACATGAAGGTAGAATTATTGAACAACGGACCGGTGACCATTTGCATGGACACCAAAAACAAGGAATAACCATGACACTGGAAGAAGCACAGAAAACCGTAGACGAATGGATAAAGACGTACGGAGTAAGGTACTTCAGTGAGCTGACCAATATGGCTGTGCTCACGGAAGAAGTGGGCGAACTGGCACGCATCATGGCACGCACCTACGGCGACCAGTCGTTCAAGGCAGGCGAAAAAACGGACTTGGGCGACGAAATGGCCGACGTGCTCTGGGTGTTGCTCTGTCTGGCCAACCAGACGGGAGTGGACCTGACGGAAGCGTTCAGAAAGAACCTGGAGAAGAAAACAAGCCGAGACAAGGAAAGACATAAAAACAACCCTAAACTATAAAGTATATGAATCCTAATCACGAACATGCGTGCGGATGCGAACACACGCACGAAGAAGAGAACCAGTACAACAAGTACGAAGATGCGTTGAGTAAATATCAAACGAATCTGAAGGACGATGAAATTGCGGAGAAGACAGCCCGTCTCATCGAAAAGCACCTGGAAGAAAACAATACGAAGGAAGTAAAGAAGTTCCTTTTCAACTGTATTGACTTGACTACACTGAAGTGTACAGACAGCGACACCAGCGTGATGAAGTTCACGGAGAAGGTCAATGAGTTTGTCGACCGCTACCCTGACCTGAAGAACGTGGCTGCTATTTGTGTATATCCCAACATGGCTGAAATCGTCAACGATACACTGGAAGCAGACGACGTGAAGATTGCCTGCGTATCGGGAGGTTTCCCCTCTTCACAAACTTTCATTGAGGTGAAAGTGGCCGAAACTGCCATGGCCATCCATAGTGGCGCAGACGAAATAGATATCGTGATTTCTGTGGGCAAATTCCTGAGCGGTGACTACGAAGGCATGTGCGACGAAATCGAAGAGCTGAAAGAAGTATGCGGCGACAAGCACTTAAAAGTGATTCTGGAAACCGGTGCATTGGGAAGTGCTTCGAACATCAAGAAAGCTTCTATCCTTTCTATGTATTCAGGAGCTGACTTTATCAAGACTTCTACCGGAAAAGAAAGTCCGGCTGCCACACCGGAAGCTGCTTACGTGATGTGTCAGGCCATCAAGGAATACTTCCTGGAGACTGGCCGGAAAGTCGGATTTAAGCCCGCTGGAGGCATTAACTCCGTGCACGACGCACTGGTGTACTACACCATCGTAAAAGAGCTGTTAGGAGAAGAATGGCTGACCAACGAGCTGTTCCGTCTGGGTACAAGCCGCATGGCCAACCTATTACTTTCCGACATTGTGGGAAGTGAAACCAAGTTCTTCTAAAAAGACTTCGCATAAGGATAAAAAAATCCCCTCTCTTCATTGAAGAAAGGGGATTTTTTTTGAATCATTTATTTCGTTCAATCACATAATCGATGTAGGCAGTCAGAGCTTCTTTCAAACTGGAATCGGCCGAAGCAGGAACCAATGCCAATGCCTTATCGCGGAACTCGTACATCATGCGGGTGGCGTATTCAATTCCTCCCCTTTCTTTCACGGTTTCTACAAAGGACGCTATTTCTTCTTTTGAAGCTTCCAAGGAACGTATCTTCAAAGCAGTCTGCTTCAAACTGTCATCTCCTGTCTGACTCAACACGTACAAGGCAGGAAGCGTGAGTTTTCCTTCCAGCATATCGTTTCCTGTAGGCTTACCGAGTTCCGGACTCTCGAAATAATCAAAGATATCATCCTTTATCTGGAAAGCGATACCAATCATTTCACCCAACAATCCGGCTTTCATCACCTCTTCCTGCACGGCTCCTACCGATACGGCTCCACTCTGCGAACTGGCTTTAAACAGGGCGGCTGTCTTCTTCCGGATGACATCGAAATATGCCTCCTCTGAGAAATCTTCCTTACCAATATTGCCTAACTGCAGAATCTCACCTTCCGACAATTCCTGCCCTAAAGTAGCCACCAGTTCTACCAGTTCTACCTTACCGGTCAGTGCGGCATGCTTCAGACTTGTGGCCAGCATGTAATCGCCCACCAGTACGGAAACTTTGTTATTATAGATTGCGTTTACAGAAGACTGCCCCCGACGCTTGTCGCTCTCGTCTACCACATCATCGTGTACCAGACTGGCGGTATGAAGCAATTCCAGCGACAGTGCCGCATGAAAGGTTGATTCATTCAATGTACCGAACAGTTTAGCCGTCAGCATCACCAGAATAGGACGCATCATCTTTCCGCTCCGTTTCTTGATGTAAGCCAACACCTCTCCCAAGAGAGGGTCTGTGCTCGTCAAAGAGTCCTCAAAAAGCCCTCTGAACTCCTCTAATTCTTTTTCTACAGGCTGCTTTATTAAATCAATTTTGTTCATGTACATTTATTTAGGCCCACAAAAGTAATAATAAAAGACTGAATACCGTATTTTTTTGTACTTTTACATGAAAAAACTTAATATTTTTACACGAATGGAGAAGCTATTTCTATTAGACGCTTATGCACTGATTTACCGTGCTTATTACGCCTTTATCAAGAATCCTCGCATCAACTCGAAGGGTTTTAACACCTCTGCTATCCTGGGATTTGTCAATACGCTGGAAGAAGTGCTACGGAAAGAAAATCCCACTCACATCGGAATTGCCTTCGACCCGTCGGGGCCTACGTTTCGCCACGAAGCTTATGAAGCATACAAAGCGCAACGGGAAGAGACTCCGGAAGCTATCCGGCAGTCGGTTCCTGTCATAAAGGATATCATACGTGCCTATCATATTCCTATTCTGGAGATTGCCGGATACGAAGCCGACGACGTAATCGGTACACTGGCTACGGAAGCCGGTAAAAGAGGCATCAATACTTATATGATGACTCCCGACAAGGACTACGGACAGCTGGTGGGTGAACACGTGTTCATGTATCGCCCCAAATACGGTGACAAAGATTTTGAAGTGATGGGAGTGGAAGAAGTCAAGGCCAAGTTCGACATCCAGTCACCTTTGCAGGTCATCGACATGCTAGGACTCATGGGGGATACAGCCGACAACATTCCGGGATGCCCGGGTGTGGGAGAGAAAACGGCACAGAAACTGATAGCCCAGTTCGGCAGCATCGAGAATCTGCTGGCTCACACCGACGAGCTGAAAGGAGCCATCAAGAAGAAGGTGGAAGAAAACAAAGAGCAAATCACATTCTCAAAATTTCTGGCTACCATCAAAACGGATGTGCCCATCACACTCGACATGGAAGCACTGAAAAGAGAAGAGCCCGATGAAGAGGAACTGCGCCGCCTGTTTGAAATGCTGGAATTCCGAAGCCTGATTGACCGGGTAATCAAAACAGAAAAAAAGGCTCCCTCCTCTCCTGCCGCTCAACCCGATCTCTTTGGCTTTTTTGCGGAGGAAGATACAGCTGACGCCAAAAATTCAATTCTCACGAGGTTAGAAGACCTGTCATACGACTATCAACTAGTTGATAATAAGGAGAAAATGGCGGTTTTAGCCGAAAAATTACTTGCTCAGAAATTTTTCAGTCTAGACACGGAAACCACCGGAATCGATTCCATCACGGCAGAACTGGTGGGAATGAGCTTCAGTTTTGCCGAAAACCAGGCTTTTTATGTACCTGTACCGGCCAATCGTGAAGAAGCCTTTACAATTGTGAATATATTTAAACCGGCCTTCGAAAATCCCGATTCGCTCAAAATTGGACAAAACATCAAATACGACCTTATCATGCTGGCTAATTACGGAGTGACCCTGAAGGGAAAGATGTTCGATACCATGATTGCACATTATGTACTACAGCCCGAACTTCGTCACGGCATGGATTACCTGGCCGAGATTTACCTGAAATACGAAACTATCAAAATTGAAGAACTGATTGGGGCGAAAGGGAAAAAGCAGGGAAACATGCGCGACCTTGCTCCCGAAGCAGTCTACAAATATGCTTGTGAGGATGCCGATGTAACACTTAAGCTGAAGCTGGTTCTCGAAAACGAACTGGAGACAAACGGAGTCAAGAAACTGTTCGAAGAGATAGAAATGCCTTTGGTGCCGGTATTGGCTTATATGGAAAGAAACGGAGTACGTATTGATACGGATGCGCTGAAAGAAACCTCACGGCATTTTACAGCCCGGATGAACCAGATAGAAGAAGAGGTACACCAGCTGGCCGGAATGGGGTTCAACATAGCCTCTCCCAAACAGGTAGGTGAAGTATTGTTCGACCGCCTGAAAATCGTGGAGAAAGCCAAGAAGACGAAAACCGGGCAATATGTCACTTCGGAAGAAGTACTGGAAAGTTTGAGAGGAAAGCATGAAATCGTAGGAAAAATTCTGGAACATCGCGGACTGAAGAAGTTGCTGGGTACCTACATTGATGCCCTCCCTCAACTTATCAATCCGGCTACCGGACGCATCCATACTTCTTTCAACCAGACGGTCACAGCTACCGGACGACTGAGTTCTAGCAACCCGAACCTGCAGAACATTCCTATCCGCAACGAAGACGGAAAGGAAATCCGAAAGGCTTTCATCCCCGATGAAGGATGCGAATTCTTCTCGGCCGACTATTCACAAATTGAGTTGCGCATCATGGCACATCTGAGCAATGACCCACACATGATTGAAGCTTTCCAGAAAGACCAGGACATTCATGCAGCTACTGCCGCTAAAATATATAAGGTAAAATTGGAGGAAGTGACACGCGAACAAAGAAGCAAGGCCAAGACTGCCAATTTCGGTATCATCTATGGAATTTCAGTATTCGGACTGGCAGAACGTCTGAACGTTGACCGCAAGGAGGCCAAAGCCCTTATTGACGGATACTTTGAAAACTATCCGAATGTAAAAGCCTATATGGACCAGAGCATTCAGGAAGCACGCGAAAAAGGATACATTGAAACCATCTTCAAACGCAAACGCTATCTGCCGGACATCAACTCAAAAAATGCAGTCGTCAGAGGATATGCCGAACGAAATGCAATCAATGCTCCCATCCAGGGCAGTGCTGCCGATATTATTAAGGTAGCCATGATACGCATATACCAGCGCTTCCAGGAAGAAGGTATCCGCTCGAAAATGATTCTCCAGGTACACGACGAATTAAACTTCAGCGTCTTGCCGGAAGAAAAAGAAAAAGTGCAGCAAATTGTGATAAGCGAGATGGAGGCTGCTTACAAAATGAAAGCTCCACTGCGTGCAGACCATGGTTGGGGACATAATTGGCTGGAAGCACACTAAGCCACCTAGATTGTTAACTAATGTTTAATTAGTGACATTTTGCTAATTTATCGCATTTTTTTCGCCGAAATACATACAACATATCAAAGCTTTTACTACATTTGCATCGTCAAAAAGAACAAAACGTAAGTAAAACCTTAACATCAAAAAGATATGAAAAAGATGAATTTAGCAAAGTGTGTAGCTGTTTTAGTTATAACTTTTGTTGCAAGCTTGTCAACTTATGCTGCTAAAATGAATAACAACCTGATTTACAATGCACAAGAAGTTAACGGATTGAAAGTTGCAGAAACTGTATACAAGAAAGACGGTAACATGCTGACAAACTACATGAAGTATAACTACAAATACAATGACAACAACCAGATAACTGAAAATATGTCACAGAAATGGAATGTAAACAAGAACTGCTGGGAAAGCGATTTGTGTATTCGTTATACATACGATAACAAGAGCGTAACTACAGAATACTACAAATGGAATTCCAAGAAGAATGATTTCATTCTGATTCCTGAAATGACTGTTACAATGGACAAATGATTAAATAAGAAAATTCATAAACTCTCTTTTACAAAAGAGGCACTTCGTGATGAAGCGCCTCTTTTTTATTTCCGACCGACGAAGTCCGCTAAAATTACCGCTCATTCCATAGAAGAATAGGCAGGAACTTAAAAAATAACTATCTTTGCAGAGAATTAGAGTATTATGCATCAGAAATAAATTAGAAATAAACAATAAATTATGGCATTACAATGTGGTATCGTCGGTTTGCCAAACGTGGGAAAATCGACACTTTTCAACTGCTTATCAAACGCAAAAGCCCAGGCGGCCAACTTCCCGTTCTGCACCATCGAGCCCAATGTGGGCGTGATTACGGTGCCCGATGACCGTCTGAACAAACTGGCCGGGCTGGTGGACCCCGACCGTATCGTGCCCACTACCGTGGAAATTGTGGACATTGCCGGACTGGTGAAAGGGGCCAGCAAGGGCGAAGGGCTGGGCAACAAGTTCCTGGCCAACATTCGTGAAACGGATGCCATTCTGCACGTGCTGCGCTGCTTCGACGATGAGAACGTGACGCATGTGGACGGCAGTGTGGACCCGGTACGCGACAAGGAAATCATTGATACGGAACTTCAGTTGAAGGACTTGGAAACCATTGAAAGCCGCATTCAGAAGGTGCAGAAACAGGCGCAGACCGGGGGCGACAAGGTGGCCAAACAGACGTATGAGGTGCTGGTTCGTTACCGTGAGGCGCTGTTGCAAGGCAAATCGGCACGTACCGTGCAGTTTGAAACGAAAGACGAACAGAAAATAGCACACGAACTGTTCCTGCTCACCTCGAAGCCGGTGATGTATGTGTGCAACGTGGACGAAGCCAGTGCCGTAAGCGGCAACAAGTACGTGGAGCAGGTGCGTGAGGCAGTGAAAGAGGAAGGTGCTGAAATCCTGATTGTAGCGGCCAAGACGGAAGCCGACATTGCCGAACTGGAGACGTACGAAGACCGCCAGATGTTCCTGCAGGAAGTGGGGCTGGAAGAGTCGGGCGTGAGCCGGCTGATACGTGCGGCCTACAAGCTGCTGAACCTGGAGACGTACTTCACGGCCGGAAAGATGGAGGTGCGTGCCTGGACGTTCCACAAGGGATGGAAGGCTCCGCAGTGTGCCGGTGTCATCCACACGGATTTTGAAAAGGGATTTATCCGCGCGGAGGTCATCAAGTACGACGACTTTATCCACTATGGCTCGGAAGCTGCCGTACGTGAGGCCGGAAAGCTCAACGTGGAAGGCAAGGAATACGTGGTGGAAGACGGCGACATCATGCACTTCCGTTTCAACGTATAATCAACTTATTTATCAAGCACGGGCTTACACGCTCCGTGCTTGTTTTTCTTTATAACTTTTTTCACCATGAATTATCTCATCATCGGAACGGGCGGTGTAGGAGGATGCATCGCCGGCTTTCTGGCACTGGCAGGCAAGGACGTGACCTGCATTGCCCGCGGAAAGCACCTGGAAGCCATCCGCCGGCAGGGGCTGCACCTGAAATCGGACCTGAAGGGGGAGCATTTCCTCCCCGTAAAGGCATGCACCGCAGAAGAATATCAGGGAAAGGCGGATGTCATCCTGGTGTGCGTGAAAGGCTATTCCATTGACTCCATCCGCCCCGTGCTGGAGCGTGCGGCTACCCCCCACACCCTGGTCATCCCCATCCTGAATGTGTATGGCACGGGGCCCCGCATCGGTCGCCTGGTGCCTTCGGTCAAGGTGCTCGACGGGTGTATCTACATCGTGGGCTTCGTGTCGGGCGAAGGGGAAATCAGCCAGATGGGTAGCATCTTCCGCCTGGTGTTCGGTGCGCGTCCGCAGCAGCAGGTGGCTCCAGAACGGCTGGAGAGGATTGCCGGTGAACTCCGCGAGTGTGGTATCAAGGTGGACGTGTCGGACGACATCAACCGGGATACGTTCATCAAATGGTCGTTCATCTCGGCCATGGCCTGCACGGGTGCCTATCACGACGTGCCGATGGGCGAAGTGCAGCACGAGGGTGAGGTGCGCGACACGTTCGTCGGTCTGTCGCGTGAGAGTGCGCAGATTGGGGAGAAACTGGGCATCGCCTACCCCGGCGACCCCGTGGCCTACAACCTGATGGTGATTGACAAGCTCGACCCGCACAGCACGGCTTCCATGCAGAAGGACATTGCCCGGGGGCATGAGTCGGAGATTCAGGGTCTGCTGTTCGATATGATTGACCTGGGCGCACAGTTACACATTGACATGCCTACCTACCGGAAGGTGGCGCAAAAATTCCAGCAAGCATGAAGCATCTTATCGATATTGACACCTGGGAGCGGAAGGAGAACTATCTTTTCTTCCGCGATTTCCATAATTCCTGGATTGCCATGACCAGCGAAGTGGACTGCACGGAGGCGTATGCGGAAGCGAAGGCACAGGGCCGTTCCTTCTTTCTGTATTACCTGTACGCCATTCTTCGTGCGGCAAATGAAATCAAGGAGTTCCGTTACCGGTGGGACAAGCACGGGCAGGTGGTCTACCACGATACGGTAGACATCACGACGCCCATCGCCGTGCCGGGAAAGACATTCTACACTGTTCGCATTCCCTGGAACAGTGATTTCAAGGCTTTCTACGAGGAAGCCCGGCGCATCATCACTTCTATCCCGGAGGACGGAGACCCGTACGGCACCGACAAGGAGATTGCGGCTCAGGGCGATTTTGACGTCATCCTGCTCAGTGCCACGCCCAAGCTGTACTTTACTTCCATCTCTTACACGCAGTATGCCCCGGGCCATCCGCTGGACTATCCGCTGATGAACGCGGGCAAGGCGGTGACGCGTGAGGGAAGGCTGGTCATGCCCATTGCACTGACCGTAAGCCATGCCTTTGTAGACGGGGCGCACATCTCACTGTTCTTCGAGAAGGTAGAAAAGTACCTGAAGGAAAGATAAACCTGCTTCTTAAAGAATATTGTTATGACAAAGAAAACAAGCTGGTTCCTGTCTGTAGCCGCCACTGTCATCGTACTCATGGGGGGCGGTTACGCGGCGCTGCGGCATAGCCGGACGCAGGTGCATGCCCTTATCAATCAATCCTTGCAGGAAGCCGAACGCCTTCACTACAACGACCGTCTGAATGCGTTCAGCAGAAACCCGCACATCTACGTAGACCCGGCCCTGAAGGCTTATCTTTTCGCGCCCGTCTCCAGCCGGAAAATCAAAAGCTATACGCTTCAGACTACAGAAGGGAAAACCACTTACCTGTTCAAGGACAGCATCCCGGAGGAGAAAGCCCGGAAACTGCTGAACGAATACCTGCTGGCAGACATACAGCCTGTCAGGGTGGAGGAAGTGAACCGGCTGTTTCAGGAACAGCTCGAACAAAGGCATGTCAGCGGAACGGCGGGTGTGTTTTATTCCGACAAGTCGGCCCGCACCCGCACACGGGCAGGTATCTTACCCACATCCTCAGCCTATAAGACTCCGGTCTGCTCGCTCGACCTGACTCACAGCCTGCAACTGCAAGGGTGGGCTGACTACGACCGGCTGACTTTACTCCGCCATATCCACGCGGGGTTTTACGGGCTGCTGTGCCTGCTGCTTGCGGCCACAGGTATACAAGTCTGCCTTTACCTGAAAAAACGGCAAAATAAGCCTGAAAAAGGGCTGTACATCGACCTGAAGCAGCAGATATTGCTTATCGACGGCATGCAGTGTGCCATTTCCAGTCTCGACTTGCAGCTTCTTTACCTGCTATGGGAAAAGAAAGGAGAATGTGTGAACCGTGAAGACTTGAAAACGGCTTGCTGGCCGCACGACCCGCAGGCGGATGAGAAATTAGACGCGCATATACAAACAATCCGGAAAGTCCTGCAAGACTTCCCGGATTATCGGATTTCCACCGCCAGAGGACGGGGATATTATCTGACTGCTGCCTCCAGTTAAGGATTCTGCACCAGATTAGGATTGGCGTCTATCTCGGTCTGCGGAATGGGGATGGCCAGACGTGAGTCATTCGGCTGGATGGTATAGGCACCGGAAGTATCCAGCGAAGTCAGGTGCCAGCTTCCCTTACGCTCCACGGGCAATTTATTACGCGTATAATCGTACACTGCCAGGCCCTCGCCCACCAGTTCCTTTCTTCTTTCTTTCAGAATGCGCTCCAGGGTGAAATCGGCAGCGGCATTTACCTTCATGGCGGTATTCGTGGTACGGTTGGTAATCACTTCGTTCAGGTATTCCATTCCCTTGGTCGCCTGCTCGCCCCCTATTTTCAGGCCTGCCTCGGCTGCATTCAAATAAATCTCTGATAGGCGCACGATGCAGAGGTTGTTGTCGCGCGGATCGCCAGTCTTGCCGGGGAACTTCGCCAGATAGACTTTCTTGTCACGGGCTGCTTCGGGGAGGTCGGTGTTATTGGCAATGGCAGACACCTGCATCACGCTGTGGCGCACGTCCTGCGGGTCTTCATCCAGCAGGTTCAGGTAGTCTTCCGACAGTATCAGGTTGTTCCAGTCCACTTTTTCCTCATTGGCATAGACCATAGGAGCTCCTTCTCCACCCGAACCACCTGAAGGTTCCGTCAGCGAGAAGTAGAATTCGAAAAGCGACTCGCTGGTATATTCCTTTCCCCAGACGGTGGGGTACTCGTCGCGGGTGTACAACTGATACAGGCTTTTACTGTTTTCGATGACATCTGTAGCTGCCTTATAGGCGTTCGGATAATCCAGCTTGTTCAAATAAACTCTTGACAGAATACCTTGCACGGCCCAGTAGTTCAGACAGCCGTCCTTCTTCTCCTTACTAAGGCCGGCCAGCGAGTTGGTCAGGTCAGTGATAATCTGGTCATAGCATTCGGCCACCGTATTGCGTGCTGGCTTCGAAGACTGATCTGTGGCTGTTGTAACGATAGGCACCCCTAATGACTGGCCGTTATCATACGAATAAGGCATGGCAAACACGCGTATAAGATCGTATAAAGCAAGCCCTCTCATGGCCAAGGCCTGAGCCTTAATCTCATTCAGAGCAGCCTCATCAGTAGTTTTTATCAACCCACTTTCAGTTGCGGCTATCAGATTGTTGGTTTGTCGAATCACTTTATAGACCTGATTCCACGGCAGGCTTGAATTAAAACTGTCAGTAGCCTTCACATTATACTCATAATAAGGTGAAACCCTACGTCCGTCTCCTTTCGTCATACGAGCCTGCACATCCGCAGCCCGGCAATCGCCAAAATAAAAAAAATTGTCACCATAATAACTATGTGCTGACGCCAGCCTATAAATGCCGTTTAATGCGCTTTGGGCATCTTCCAAAGAAGAGAAAGCCTGGTCGGTGGGTACGGACGTGGACGGATTCAGGTCCAGCCAGCTGTCCGAACAAGAGGTACATGCCAGTGAGGCGGCAAGAAAATAAATATAGAGTGGTTTCATAATCCAATTCGTTTTTAGAAAGTTAATTGTACGCCGAAATTGAAGGTACGCATGGCGGGTGCCTCGCAGAACACTTCTCCGTTAACCGGAGTTTCGGGGTCATACTGTTTCCATTTGGCCCATGTCAGCAGGTTGCTGCCTGAGAAATAAATACGAGCTTTGTCTATCAGGGCCTTGCGGGTCCATTCAGAAGGAAGCGTAAATCCGAACGTAAGATTTTTCAGACGCAGATGATTGGTGCTGTGAATGTAACGCGAAGAGTTCTGAGGTCCGGCATCTTCCCCATACACAAAGCGCGGCACATTGGTCTGGTCGCCCGGCTCCTGCCAGCGGTCCATGGCATATATCGGAAGATTATATCTTGAATCATAAATGTTCTTGGTACCATTCTCTATATAGGTGCCAGTTTTATCATAAGAATATCCGCCCAAGGAATAGGTCAGCGTAAAGCTCAGGTCCAGCCATTTGTAGTTCAGCATGTTCGTCAGACCGCCAGACACTTTCGGGTTAACCGACTTATAAGGAATGGCCTGCGCCTCACTGGCACTCTCCGTCAGGCTCCGGTCTACAATCACCGAACCGTCTTCCTGAGGTATTTCCTGGTTACGGTAATACATGGCCTTACCTGTATCCGGATTTACCCCGGCGTATTCTTTTACGTAGAAGGTGTAGTAGGGCAATCCTACTTTGTGGATGAACCATGTGCCCTCGATTGACTGCTCCAGCTGTCCGTTGAGTGACACAATCTTGTTCTTGTTGTGACTCAGATTGAAGACCGTGGTCCAGTTAAAGTTGTCATTGGCGAAGTTGATGGTACGCAATTCCAGTTCCACGCCCCGGTTATTCAACTGTCCCACATTGCTCAGGTAGTTCGTAAATCCGGTAGTGGCACTGATGGGAAGGCTGTACAGCAAATCCTTCGTATCGCGGTTATAGTATTCCACGCTCAGGAAAATACGGTTGATGAACGACACGTCCAGTCCCACGTTCAGATTATAGTTCTTTTCCCATCCCAAGTTGGGGTTGGAGATAGCAGATTCATAAGAACCCAAACCTCCCATATAGCTTTGTCCCAAAGAATACAATCCCATATAGCCATACAGAGAGCCTGGCTGGTTACCGTTCACACCGTAAGAGGCACGAATCTTCAAATCGCTCAGAATGTGCTTCACGGGCTGCATGAAGGCTTCGTTGCTTACATGCCACATACCCGATACGGACCAGATACGGACCAGAAATTTCCCCAACGGTTATCGGGTGAAAGACGGGAACTACCGTCGCGACGGAAGCTTCCTGCCACATAATAACGGTCGTCATAATCGTAGTTCAAACGTGAAATATACGACAGCATACGATAATCCTGCGTTGATGAAACGAAGCTGTTCAACACTGCTCCGTTATCAGGTTCAGTAAGCCCTACATACGACGGCAATTTGGAACGTTCGCCGGATGCCTTATCCGTCTGGTAGCTTTCCACTTCGTACGCAGCCAAGACATCCAGGTGGTGCTTCTGCGCAAAGGTCTTCACGTAATTCACCGAAGTAGAAGAAATCAGCTTTCCATACTCGATGAATCCTTTGGAGGACTGTGCATCGGAACCGCTCTTCGGTCCTGCAGAACTCAACGGATTGTAGTAGCGCGAATCCTTCTGGATGGTATAGTCATAGCTTAACGTTTCCTTTATTTTCAGGCCCTTTATCGGTTCTACGGCCGCATAACCGGTGGAGAACATACGCGTCATCCGCGTGCGGTTATAGTCCGTCAGAATATCACGCAGCGGGTTCAACTGTGTACCGTCGTACGCTCCCACATAATTTCCGGCTTCATCTCTCACCAGCATGGAAGGAGTCATGGTCATTGCCACACACAAATACGGGTTGATGGCAGAGCCACGTTCTTCGTTCATCTCCTGGTTCATCTGGGTAAACATCATGTTGGCGCCTACCTCACCGTACCGGCCTACCTTCTGGGTCATGTTCAGACGGGCGGAGTAGCGATCCAGGCTGGAGTTCTTGGCCAGTCCTTCCTGGCTGTTATAGCCCAAAGAGGCATAGAAAGTGGTCTTCTCGTTTCCTCCGGATACAGATGCCTCGTAATCCTGCTGGATGGCGGTACGAAGCAGTTCCTTTCTCCAGTCGGTATAGCCCATGGAAGGCACAGACGCATACTTGTCAATCTCACCGTCTGCATAGCCGGTAGGGTCTGCCATCTGCTTGTCAGTAGCGTAGTTCACCAGGCCCTCGTACAACAGTTCACGGCGCTGGTCGCCGTTCAGTGTCGGACGGAAATCAACCGCCGCATTCGAGAAACCTCCCGACATGTTAAAGGAAACCTGTGCCTTGCCCGCCTTTCCTTTCTTGGTCGTAATCAGGATTACGCCATTGGCTGCACGCGAACCATACAGAGAGGCTGCCGCCGCATCCTTGATAATCGTAATGTTTTCAATATCGGCCGGATTCAGCGTGCTCATGATATTGGTTTTGGAGTTGTTCATATAGGCCGCATCGGCTCCTCCGGCACTCAGGCTACCGGAAGTGACCGGCACCCCGTCAATCACGAACAGCGGTTCCTGAGAGGCATTGAACGAGCCCATACCACGGATACGGATGCCCTGATTGGCTCCCGGCTGTCCAGAACTGCTGGTAATAGACACGCCCGTGGTCATTCCCTGCAGCTTCTGCTCCACGCTCATCACGGGGATGTCTTTCATCATGTCTCCCTTCAGGGTATTGGCAGACCCCGTAAAAGAAGACTTGGTGAAATTACCGTATCCCGTCACCACCACCTCTTCCAGGTTCATGGTTTCAGGCTGGAGCACCACGTTCAGGTGTTCTTTCTTAGGAACCTTTATCAACTGAGTTTTCATACCCAGGTAAGCCACGACCAGAATCTTGTCATCCGGTCCCACTTCCAATGTATACTTTCCATCAATGTCGGTCACTACCCCATGCGCTTCGTTTCCCTGTACGGAAATCGTAGCACCGATAAGCGGCTCGTGATCTTCAGCTGAAATAACCAGTCCGCTGATGGTACGCTGTTGTGCAAAAGTCTGTTGACACACCACACACAGCAGCAATAAAACTAAAAGTCTGATTCTTTGCATTTTGACGATTTTTGTTTTTAATTCCGTAGAATACTTCGCAAAACACACGCCAAAAACAGCCTTTTTATACTTTATTTTTTAAAAATTTGATTACAAGAACGTTACACGCGATTAAAAAAAAGAAAGGCTGTGGAATTTCTGCACATTTGTAGAAATAATCCACAGCCTTTATTCTGCTTTATTTACTGTTCAGATAGTCACACAGCTTCTGTACGGCTCTTGCCCGGTGACTGATCCTGTTCTTTTCTTCAGCCCCCATCTCCGCAAAAGTCTCGGAATAACCTTCCGGCACGAACACCGGGTCGTAGCCGAAGCCGGAGCTTCCTTTTTTCTCCCGGATGATTTCTCCCTTCACAATGCCTTCGAACAAGTGCTTTTCTCCTCCTTCTATCAGGCAGATGGCCGTGCGGAACTGCGCCTTCCGGTTCTCCTTGCCTTCCAGTTCTGCCAGCAGCTTCTTCATGTTGGCTTCCGAGTCGTGCCCTTCACCGCCCGCATAACGTGCCGAATACACCCCGGGAGCCCCGTCCAGCGCTTCCACCTCCAGACCGGTATCGTCGGCAAAGCAATCCATGCCATAATGCGCATGAATATATTCCGCCTTCAGCGCGGCATTTCCTTCCAGCGTATCCGCCGTTTCCGGAATATCGGCCTCACAACGGATATCTTTCAAACTCAGCACTTCCACTTTATCTCCCAGAATGGCACGTATCTCCTCCAGTTTATGGGCATTGTTAGTAGCAAAAACCAGTTTACGCATAGCCGTCAGTTCAATACGATTTCATCTACAAACAAGAATCCGGGATTGCCCTTGCCGCCGTGCCATGCCGGGATATTCTTTTCGGACAAAGCCGTTACCTTCACGTAACGGGTCTTTACCGGGTCAAACGTCAGGGTATGGGTATAAATCTGGTTGGCATCCGTTTCCTTCATAGCCGGATAAACTTCCGAAGCCACTTTCTTGAAAGTCTTGTTGTCGTCTGACACCTCTACGGTAATGCCTCTGGTATCAAACGTCCAGTCGCCCTTTTCCACGCAAGTGCGCAGGGTCATGGAACTGATTTCGGTAGCCTCCTTCAAGTCAATCACCGCCTCCATGTCATTCTTGTAGAAAGCAATCCAGCGTCCGGTCTTGTAGTTGCGGTCGCCCGTCATACCGTCTACCAGCGTAGTGGCGCCCTTAAACTCGTAAGGCTTATTGATAGGCTGCAATAGGATGATGGGTTTCGCCGTAGACTTGCTGAACGCAATGCTGTCACGCGTAATGCGCGAGTTGCCTTCCGGGCGCACGGCCATCATGCGCAGCACACATGCCGCATCAATGGTCAGTCCGTTTTCATACTTGGACGAAGCAGTGGTAGGTTCCGTACCGTCGAGGGTATAGTACACAGGCGCATCGTCGATGGTGCTTGCCGTTACATCCAGCTTGCCCGTTTCCGTGTTGAGAGCGATGTGCACATTCACATCGAAGATATGCGTCGCGTAGTTCCATCCCTTCAGCTGATAAATCTTTGTCAGACGAGCCGTGCGTTTCAGGAATCCCTGATAATCCTGCTTCTTTTCAGGAGCACTCCACTGTGTTTCACAAAGCGCAGCCATACGCGGCAATACCATGTACTGTGCCTGTGCCATGGTCGGGATATATTCCGTCCAGAGGTTCGCCTGCACACCGGTAATGAACTTCTGTTCTTCCGGAGAAAGGGCAGACGGCATCGGTTCGTAGCTGTACACCCGTTCCATAGGCAGATAGCCACCGATGGCCAGCGGTTCACTGTCCGTATCCTTTGCCTGATAATAGTCGAAATACAGGTACGTGTTCGGCGTCATGATGACATTGTGCTGCTGACGAGCCGCTTCAATACCACCGGCTTCCCCTCTCCACGACATCACCGTGGCATTCGGAGCCAGACCGCCTTCCAGGATTTCATCCCAGCCAATCATGCTGCGTCCGTTCTCGGTGAGGAACTTCTCTGCTTCATGTATCACGTAGCTCTGCAGATACTCTTCCTTCGAGTGCTTGCTGTCGCCCTTGATGCCCAGCGCCTTGATACGGGCCTGACACTTCGGACAAGTCTCCCACTTCACCTTCGGACATTCGTCGCCACCCACATGGATGTATTCCGACGGGAAGATGTCGATGATTTCAGCCAGCACATCCTTGATGAACTGGATGGTCTTGTCGTTACCCGCACAAAGCACGTTGTCGGAAATACCCCACATGCGCCATACTTCATACGGACCGCCCGTACATCCCAGTTCCGGATAAGCCGCCAGCGCCGCCTGCATGTGACCCGGAAGGTCGATTTCCGGAATGACCGTGATATAGCGTTCCGCCGCGTAAGCCACGATTTCCCTGGCCTGTTCCTGCGTATAGAAACCGCCGTAAGGCTTGCCGTCATACTCGCCCGAGTTACGTCCGATCACCGTCTCGCTGCGTTTGGAGCCGATTTCCGTCAGCTTGGGATACTTCTTGATTTCGATACGCCACCCCTGATCTTCCGACAGATGCCAGTGGAAGCGGTTGATGTTGTGCAAAGCCAGCATGTCGATGTACGTCTTGATTTCATCCATGCTGAACATGTGACGGCCCACATCGAGCATCATACCACGGTAGCTGAAGCGCGGCAAGTCGTTGATTTCCACTGCCGGCAGTTCCACCGCTCCTGCCCCCTCATGCACCGACACCGACTTGCGGAGCGTCTGGATGCCATAGAACACACCCGCTTCCGAAGGAGCGGCAATCACCACCTTGCGGTCGTCCACCTTCAGCTGATACGCTTCCGGAGAATCAGCTTCCAGCCCCAGTCGGAGCACGATGCCCTCTTCCCCGTCACCTTCCGCTACCTTCAGCGCGATGCCCGTCTGTTCCTTGATAAAAGCCGCCAGGAACTCGGCGTTCTTCTTCATCTTGTCATTCCCTGCCGTATAGCAGATAGTTTCCCCACTCTTCAGCAGGAACGAACCCTGCGATGCTGCCGTAATCTCCAGCGGCATGGGCACCACCTGATAGTCAGCCACTGCCGTCGGACTGTCCGCACACGAGGCCATCAGCATTCCGGCAAATGCCAGCCCCATACAATTCATTTTTGAAAATGGTTTCATAATCAATACATATAAAAGATTAGTAATCAGATTTTATTCCCTCACATCGGCCAGCTGGTGAATCACCACGGAAACGTCCTCCAGCGGCGTACCGTCGGCCGAAGACACCGTGATGCGCTTCATCTCGCCCGGCAGCAGGTCGAAGAAATTGTCGGAGAAACGCGCCCCCTGCAAGGGCACCTCCACGAACACGTCGCGCGCCAGCACACGCGACTTCAGCGTCAGTTCCACCACCCCGCCCTTCTTCACCTTGCGGCAGGAGATTTCAGCCCTAGGCAGATGCTGCTCCTTGGGATGCACCGGATAGAACACCTCGTCCGAGAGCACCTCCCGTCCGTCCGCGCCCTTGAGCGTCATGCGGATGAACGAAGCCGTAGTATCCCAGCCCTCGAAAGCCTTCTGCCAGTCCTGCTCAAAGAACACCTCCGAAGCATTTACCGGCAGCATCCCTTCCACCCGATGGCGGCGGATCACCTTTCCCTGAAAGTCCGTCAGCGCCAGGTGCAGTGTCACCTTCTCCGTCTGCAGGCGGTCGGACAGCACATAAAAGCGCAGCTTGTCGCCCTGGCGGATGGCATCCACCAGCACGGGCGCAAAGGCACGGCGCGTGTGATACTGCATGGCTTTCCAGTTGCCGTAATAATCGATGGCCGACCACGACACCACGGGCCAGCTGTCGTTCAGCTGCCAGGGCAAGCTGCCCATGCAGTACGGACGATTGCGGCGGTGCGCCACCATGCCCCGGCGCATGCCGTGGCCCTGCAGCACCAGCCCCACGTACACCAGGTCTTCAAACTTCTCCGGCACCGGATAATACAGGCTCATGGTTTTCTTAATCAAGGCATTCCCTATCGTGCTCTTCTGATGCGCATTCATTACGGGCGACTCCAGCTCATAATCCTCGGGCGAAGCAAAGGTGCGGATGGTCTTCATCTCCGGAAAGGCCTGAAAGCCGTACTCGCTCATGAAACGCGGTATCTCCTTATCTAAACTCTCGAAAGGCTTCTGCCCGTACCACGTGCCCCAGTTATGGCTGTCGCCCACTTTCCAGCTCTCCGGCCTGCCCCAGTTGGCCTCCAGCGGCGAGCCTTCCAGGTAGAAGCGACCCGGATCAAATTCTTTCACCTTCTGTGGCAAAAGCTGACGGAAAAGTATATCATATCCCTCCTGCATCTGCTGATAGACTTCGGGCGAATATTTCTCCTTCCACCCCCAATAGCGCATACCCTCGTAAATCTCATTATTGCCGCACCACATGGCCAGCGACGCATGGTTGCGCAGACGACGAATGTTATATTCCGCTTCCGCTTCTACACGACGCAGAAAGGCCGGGTCATGGGGATAGGTGGTACAAGCAAACATGAAGTCCTGCCATACCAGAATGCCGCGCCTATCGGCTTCCTCAAAGAACGCGTCGTCTTCATAGATACCACCGCCCCACACACGAATCATGTTCATATTGGATGACTGCACATCCTCCAGCAGACGGCTGTAGCGCTGGCGTGTGACACGCGGCAGCAGGGCATCCGACGGAATCAAGTTCGTACCTTTAGCAAACATCGGTACCCCGTTCACTTCGAAGTAGAAACTCTGACCGTCCTTATCCTCCTCCTGGACTACACGTATCGAGCGCAGACCAATCTGGTGACTCTTCTGTGACACCACTTGCCCATCGACCGACACTGAAGCCTCAAACATATACAACGCAGGCTCTCCCCAACCGTTAGGCATCCACAAGTGCGGCCGCTCCACTGTTACAGGAAGAGAAATATGATTAAGCCCTGGCTGCAATTCCACCACCTTTTCTATGCTTTTATCTGACTCACCCGCATAACTGTACGTCACACGTACCACAGCCTGCTGTGTATGATTACCAATATTATTTATTTCTAGGCGATTGTCTACCTCTGCCTGTTCAGCACTGACTGACTGCTGGTGCACGAAATAATCTTCCACTACCGCCCGGTCTGCAAACTGCAAATACACTGGCCGCCAAATACCACAAGTCACCATACGGATGCCCCAGTCCCATCCGTAGGAATAAGGTGCTTTCCGACTAAACACACTTAATTTTTGAGGATAATGGTCATTATCTGCAGGATAATCAAAACCGTTGCTCTCCCATTGAGGCATCAGTTCACGAATAGGCGAACGAAAACGTACTACAAGTCTGTTTTCTCCTTTTCTTAAAACAGACTTGACAGGTACCCGATATCCCACAAACATATTATCTGCTTTCAGCAACAAAGAACCATTTAAGAAAACATCTGCATAGGTATCAAGCCCTTCAAAAACCAGATACACCCCTTCATGATGTAGCTGCTCTTCTGTCAGTACAAATGAAGTGCGATACAACCAGTCTTCCTTTTCTACCCATTGTATTTTCTGCTCATTCATGCCATAAAAAGGATCAGGCAATTTATCATGAGCTATCAGGTCCTGATGCACCGTGCCCGGCACCTGTGCAGACAACCATTCATTACTACCGTACGTTGAAAATTCCCATCCAGTATGCAGCTGATGGATTTGAGATAAACTACTGCCCGACGCATGATTTCCATAAGTCAGTAAAAAGGCCAGTAACATCATCAGAGTGACTTTTGACATATTTTTCACGTTATAGATTCAAGTATCGCAATATCAGGTACAAAATAAAATAAGTTTTTCCGATAAGCCAAATTAATCGAAAAAACTTATTTTATTTTAGTTTTTTAAGGGAAAAGTTTATTTTACTTTAAGCTTATCAAAGCCTTCGCCATATACTCCAACTACATTACTTTGTGAAATGAAGGCATTCGGATCAATGTCCTTTACTAAACGGAAGATATCGAGTGATTCCCTTTTTTTAGCCAAAACCACTACTACCTTTATTTCCTGTTTACTATACCATCCCTTTCCATCAAGCAAAGTCACTCCACGATCAATCTTTGTCGCAATCCCTTCGGCTATCTCCTCATATTTGCGTGAGAATATCAGAAACTGCACAGACTGCCGTGTACTGTTAATCACATAGTCAATGACGATACTCATCACAAATAAGACACAAAAACCGAACAATACCCTGCGCCAGTCGTGAAAAATAAAATAACAGGATGAAATGATGACGATATCGCAATACATCATCATCCGCCCCAACGTAACATCCTTATACTTATTGATAATCCAGGCAATGATATCCGTTCCACCCGTACTTCCATTATTACAGAACACGATACCAATTCCAAAACCCAGCAGACCAGCACCTATCACACAAGCCATAAAATCCTGACCAGGACCTAACAACTGAGGAAGATTGCCATTCTCATCCTTCAAAATCATCTGAAAGAACCAGAGCAGGAAAGTCAGCATAAAGATGGCAAAGATGGTCTTAATACTAAATTTAGGCCCTAATATTTTCAAGGCAAAACCCAAGAATATTGCATTAATCACAAAATAGGAGACCTGAATCTCTATGCCTGTGGCATAATAAATAATTGCCGCAATACCCGTTACTCCTCCGGTAGTAATCTGATAGGGAAGCATAAATGCAGCCCAGCCAATGGAATAACAAATCAGCCCGAAGGTTATGGCCAAATAGTCTCTGGACTCCCGGCCCAACTTTTTCTTTAATAAAGCTTCCATAGACAATAAAAAACAGTCCGGAATGAACAGAAGATACCTCCTGTTCATTCCGGACGAGCATTTAAAAGGTTAAAGTACAATATTTACAATTTTCTTCGGTACAATAATCACCTTCTTCGGAGTCTTGCCCTCAATCCACTTCTGTGACTGTTCTTCAGCCAGTACAGCAGCCTGGATGGTATTATTGTCTGCATCTGCAGGGAACTCCATTGTAAAGCGAGCCTTACCATTGAAAGAAATAGTATATTTTACGCTGTTTTCTTTCAAATATTCCTCATTGAATTCCGGCCAATGTGCATCGCATACAGAAGAAGTATTGCCCAAAGCTTCCCACAATTCTTCTGCCAAATGCGGAGCAAACGGAGCCAAAAGCACTACCAGATTGCTCATCACAGCCTTGTTGCGACATTTCAATGAAGTCAATTCATTGACACAAATCATAAAGGCGCTGATAGAGGTGTTGTAAGAGAAGGTTTCAATATCTCCTGTCACCTTCTTAATCAATTTATGAATGGCTTTCAGTTCTTCTTTGGTAGCTTCTCCTTCAGCAGGCAAGAAAGTACCCTGACGGTCATAGAACAAATTCCAAAGCTTCTTCAGGAAGCGGTGTACTCCGTCAATACCATTGGTATCCCATGGCTTAGACTGTTCTACCGGGCCAAGGAACATTTCATACATACGCAATGTATCTGCTCCATAACGTTCTACAATCATATCCGGGTTCACCACGTTATACATGGACTTACTCATCTTTTCAACTGCCCAACCACAGATATACTTGCCATCTTCCAAAATAAACTCTGCATTATGATATTCCGGGCGCCAGTTCTTGAAGGCTTCCACATCCAGTACATCATTCGATACAATGTTTACATCTACGTGCAACGGAGTTACTTCATACTGGTCTTTCAATCCCAATGACACAAAAGTATTGGTATCCTTGATACGATATACAAAGTTGCTTCGTCCCTGAATCATTCCCTGATTCACCAGTTTCTGGAACGGCTCTTCCTTAATGCTGATACCCAAGTCGAACAAGAACTTATTCCAGAAGCGAGAATAAATCAAGTGGCCGGTAGCATGTTCCGTACCTCCTACATAAAGGTCTACATTCTGCCAGTAATGGTCTGCCTTCTCAGAAACCATCGCTTCATTGTTATGCGGATCCATGTAACGCAAATAATATGCGCTGGAACCGGCAAATCCCGGCATAGTATTCAATTCCAGAGGGAATACATTCACGTTATCAATCTTCGTATTTTCTACGACTTCACCTTTGGCTACATCCCATGCCCAACGGGTTGCATGTCCCAAAGGAGGTTCTCCACTTTCTGTAGGCAAGAACTTAGCAACCTCAGGAAGTTCCAGCGGAAGCTTGCTTTCGTCAATCATATACGGCATGCCGTCCTTGTAATATACCGGGAACGGTTCACCCCAATAACGCTGGCGAGAGAAAATCGCATCACGCAAACGGAAGTTGACTTTCACACGGCCCAGATTATGCTCTTTCACATATTTCTTGGTAGCTGCAATGGCTTCTTTAATTGTCAGGCCATTCAGCGTCAACTCGCAATAAGGAGTTACCCCGGCTTTCGGAGAGTTGCAAACGATTCCTTCCTTCGCATCGAAGCTTTCTTCGCTTACGTCACAACCTTCTACCAACGGTACAATCGGCAAGTTGAAATGTTTGGCAAATGCATAGTCACGACTATCGTGCGCAGGTACCGCCATGATGGCTCCTGTTCCATAACCAGCCAATACATAATCACTAATCCATACTGGAACAGATTCTCCTGTAAACGGATTTACGGCATACGAACCACTGAACACACCCGTTACACGACGGTCAGCAATACGTTCACGTTCTGTACGCTTCTTTGTACGGTCCAGATAAGCCTCAACTTCTGCACGCTGTGCTTCGGTTGTCAGCATCGGCACCAGTTCACTTTCAGGTGCAAGTACCATGAAAGTCACACCGAACATCGTATCGGCACGCGTAGTAAAGATAGTAAATTCCAAATCGCTGTCTTTTACCTTGAAACGTACTTCAGTACCTTCTGAACGACCAATCCAGTTACGCTGAGTTTCTTTCAAAGAATCTGTCCAGTCTACCGTTTCCAGTCCGTCAAGTAAACGCTGTGCATAAGCAGACACACGCAAACACCACTGGCGCATCTTTTTCTGCACCACCGGATGGCCTCCACGTTCAGATACCCCGTCTACTACTTCATCATTGGCCAATACCGTACCCAATGCCGGACACCAGTTTACCATGGTCTCTCCTAAGTAAGCGATACGGTAGTTCATCAGAATTTCCTGCTGTTCCTTTTCTGTCTTAGCTTTCCATTCTTCTGCAGTAAAATTCAGTTCTTCGCTGCATGCTACGTCCAGCCCCTTGGTTCCTTCAGCCTCAAAATGAGCAATCAGTTTGCTGATAGGCTGTGCTTTCTGGCATGAATTACAATAGAAGCTGTTGAACATTTTCTGGAAAGCCCACTGTGTCCAGTGATAATATCCAGGTTCGCACGTACGTACCTCACGATCCCAGTCGAACGAAAAACCAATCTTGTCCAACTGCTCGCGATAGCGTGCAATGTTAGCTGCGGTAGTAACGGCCGGATGCTGGCCCGTTTGAATGGCATACTGTTCAGCAGGCAAACCGTATGCGTCATATCCCATCGGATTCAACACATTGAATCCTTGCAATCGTTTGTAACGTGCATAAATATCGCTGGCAATGTATCCCAGCGGATGACCTACGTGAAGTCCCGCTCCCGACGGATAAGGGAACATGTTCAACACGTAGAACTTTTTCTTGGATTCATCTTCGACAACTTTATAGGTCTTACGTTCCACCCATCTCTGCTGCCACTTTTTCTCAATTTCTCTGAAATTATATTCCATAGCGAAATATTATATGATTGATTATTACGTATTTCTCCAATTTCTCCGCAAATATAGTAAGAGTTCAGGAATAAATAAGGATAGTTTCGAACGAAAAGTTTATCTTTGCTTGATAAATGAAAACCTAATCTTAGAAATCTATGTACATCCGTAAATTCTTTCTGCTCGCTACTATCCTCTGTAGTGTATGCAGTCTCAACGCACAGCGACATGAACAACTCTTGGAAACCGGCTGGAAATTCCACAAAGGAGAAACCAATGGAGCTGAAACTGTTTCATTGAATGATTCTCAATGGGAATCTGTCTGTATTCCACACGACTGGGCCATTTATGGACCGTTTGACCGTAATAATGATTTACAAAATGTAGCCATTACTCAGAACTTGGAGAAACAGGCATCTGTCAAGACCGGACGTACCGGAGGACTTCCTTATGTGGGAGTAGGATGGTATCGTACCTGTTTCGATGCAGACCCTGACAAAAAGACAACACTGGTTTTTGATGGAGCCATGAGTGAAGCCCGCGTGTATGTCAATGGAAAAGAAGCCTGCTTCTGGCCTTTCGGTTACAATTCCTTCCATTGCGACATTACTGAGCTTCTGCACAAAGAAGGAAAAGACAATGTATTGGCCGTACGTCTGGAAAACCGTCCTCAATCTTCCCGCTGGTATCCGGGAGCCGGACTTTACCGGAATGTCCATCTGATTACTGCAGAAAAAATACATGTACCTGTATGGGGAACACAGGTTACCACCCCACACGTTGCTAATGACTATGCTTCAGTTTGCCTTCGTACCTCTTTACAGAATGCAGGAAAAGAAGAAATTACCATAGAAACAGAAATTCTGGACCCGAACGGAAAAAGAGTTTCTTTCAAGAAAAACAGCGGACGTATCAATCACGGGCAACCGTTTACACAAAATTTTATTGTAGAAAACCCGCAATTGTGGTCGCCCGAAACACCGTTCTTATATCAGGCCGTATCTAAAATCTATGCCAACGGAAAACTAACAGATACTTATACCACCCGCTTTGGTATCCGTTCCATCGAATTTGTAGCTGACAAAGGCTTTTTCCTGAACGGCCAGCACCGTAAATTCCAGGGGGTATGCAACCACCACGACTTAGGTCCTTTAGGAGCTGCCATCAACGTATCGGCTCTACGCCACCAGCTTACATTATTAAAAGACATGGGCTGCGATGCCATTCGTACCGCACACAACATGCCGGCACCCGAACTTGTCAGACTCTGCGATGAAATGGGATTCATGATGATGATTGAACCTTTCGATGAATGGGACATTGCCAAATGTGAAAACGGATACCATCGTTATTTTAAGGAATGGGCCGAAAAAGACATGGTAAACATGCTACGGCAATACCGGAATAATCCCTGTGTAGTGATGTGGAGTATCGGTAATGAAGTACCCACCCAATGCAGCAGTGAAGGATACAAAGTAGCCAAGTTCCTGCAAGACATTTGCCATCGGGAAGATCCTACCCGTCCGGTTACCTGCGGCATGGACCAGGTTAGTTGTGTACTCGACAACGGTTTTGCGGCCATGCTCGATATTCCAGGATTCAATTATCGCGCACACCGCTATGAAGAAGCTTACCAACGCCTGCCTCAAAATCTTGTATTAGGCTCAGAAACCTCTTCTACCGTCAGTTCACGCGGTATATACAAATTCCCGGCAGAGCGTAAAGCCGATGCAAAATACGAAGACCATCAGTCTTCTTCTTACGACCTGGAATACTGCTCCTGGTCTAACATTCCCGATATAGACTTTGCTCTGGCTGATGACCACCAATGGACTTTGGGGCAGTTTGTCTGGACAGGTTTTGATTATCTAGGTGAACCCAGTCCATACGATACGGATGCATGGCCCAACCACAGCTCTATGTTCGGTATTATCGACCTGGCTGCCTTGCCCAAAGACCGGTACTATTTATACCGCAGCGTATGGAACAAACAAGCTGAAACACTTCATATTCTTCCTCATTGGAACTGGGAAGGAAGAGAAGGAAAAGAGGTACCTGTATTCGTCTATACCAACTATCCGACAGCCGAACTTTTCATCAACGGAAAAAGTTATGGGAAACAGACGAAGAACAACCAAAGCGTAGAGAACCGTTACCGCCTGATGTGGCACAACGCCATTTACGAACCGGGAGAAGTAAAAGTCGTGGCATACGATGAACACGGTACGGCTAAAGCAGAAAAGATAATCCGCACGGCAGGCAAACCTCACCATATTGAATTGGTTTCTTCACGCCAGTCGCTCACAGCCGATGGAAAAGATTTGGCTTACGTAACCGTACGTGTTGTGGACAAAGACGGAAATCTCTGCCCCACAGATATGCGCTTGGTGAAATTTAAAGTAAAAGGAGCTGGAAGCTACAAAGCCTCAGCCAATGGAGATCCAACTTGTCTGGATTTGTTCCACCTGCCTCAGATGCACGCCTTCAACGGCATGCTGACTGCAATTGTGCAATCAGGAAAAGAAGCAGGTACCCTTGAGTTACAAGTCACCGCAAAAGGGCTGAAATCAGGAAAGATACAAATCGAAGTAAAATAACCCTCAAAACAACAGCGGGGAAAAGCAACCACGTTATGTCTGCTTTTCCCCGTTTATATTTTCACCCAGCCTGCTATCTGTTCAGGCTTTCCTTAAATTCAACTTCTACAATACGAAGTTCATGATTGGTTTTATCTCCATCTTTCGCCTTAAACAAATCCAATTCATTGGCTACTGGAGCAGCCACTTCCACAATCTGTCCAAAGGCATCATCCTCTTTACTTGAACCCTTCAACCGGATAGTTATTTCAGAAGCAGGAACCGGTTTCACTTTCAGATGAACGTAACCCAGACTTTTTTCAGTTTCTCCGCTCCAAATCAGTTCATCGCCCGCATAAATTTCCAAAGGATAACTGCGCATACGCCATCCTGTAAGTTTCATACATACCTCATCCACACGCGCTATCCTTTCAAGATGATACTTAATCCATGCAGTGGAAGCTTTTCCATCATTTTTCCATTCACTCAATTCATTGTCATCACAACTCTTACAAGCTTCCTCCGTATTTATTCCGGCCTCTGCAGAGAGCACAGCCACATCCACCGCACGATCTATATAAGAAGGAGACAAAGGGGTTTCTCCACGATCTAAACTTCCTTCCAAATCATCTCCAGGAATGTATGTACTCAGTCCGTTTTGTACTTCTACAGGAGAAGAAACCAGTTCCAATGAGGCAGAAGCCAATCCTTCTGCTTCAGCTCGTACAACCACCTTCCCTGCTGTAACAGACGAGCGCAATAACGCACGGTTCACCCCACATTCCACAGGAAGTTTTTCCGACAAGATATAATTATCCGGGCCTTGCGCTATACCTCCTCGCCATTCTGCCGGACCTTCTACCGTAAAATGAATCAAATCGTTCGCCAGCGGACAACGATTCCCTTCCGCATCAGCGACCTCCACTTGCAACAACACCAAATCGGCTCCATCGGCTTTCCATCCTTTCGGATGCTGAATGGCAGCTAATTTCAATTTAGCTGGTTTACCTGCGGTTCTTAACTGCATACGCGCAGCTTCTTTTCCGTCATTATACCCCACAGCTTCCAATACTCCAGGAGTGAAGGCGATTTTATCAAAAGTAAACAAAAAATGATAGTCACGCTGAGCCTGTCCCATTGGTTTTCCGTTAAAAAATAACGCCACACTATCCGTATTAGAAACCACATACACAGGCTTGACTACTCCCGGTTCATAATTCCAGTGTCCTACGATATGCAAACGAGGATTTTCCGTATCTACCCATCCGTCCCACATCACTTGATGAGCGAAATAAGAATCTTTCGGAATACGCATCGGGTCTGTATCCCCACTACGCCGGTAATTCTCTACCCCACGAAAATGAGTATTTGTATCTGAAAAAATAATCTTAGCGCCGCCTGAGCTTACCCTTTTCCCTGTCCCCGGACGTTCACGCCAGTAATCAAACCAACGAATCACATTCTCAATGGTGAAAGAGTCCTGATTGCGATTGTATACACTGGCATCTGCCTGTTTTTTCGTTTTTCCGGTGGCCGCAGAATGATAAGCACTGTTTCCTTCTCCATCCTTATGATATGGATAGGAGTAATTATCCCAATACTTGCGCAAGCCTTCATCACGGCAATACTCCATGGCCCACATAGGATGATGAGCACTTTTGTTAATATACAACATCTCTCCCCCATACTCGGCATCACGAATATCCAGCATCTCACGAGAACCGATTGCACGCCCACCATGATAATCAAACTCATCACGTATCTTCTTCATCTCCAGCATGTGTTCACGGCTGATTGATTCATTGCCACATTCATAAAAAAGGATACTCGGATTGTTGCGGTTATAGATAATTGCATCCCTCATTACCAGTTTACGCTGTTCCCACTGACGTCCTTTGCAGTCTTTTTCTGCATCTCCTGCCGGCATGGCCTGAATCAAACCGACACGGTCGCATGACTCTACATCCTGCTTCCAGGGAGTTACATGCATCCAACGCACCAGATTAGCATTGGCTTTCACCATGAGGCCATTGCTATAATCACTCAACCAGGCCGGTACCGACATTCCTACAGCAGGCCATTCATTACTTGTTCGCTGGGCAAATCCCTTCAACTGAATCACCCGGTCGTTCAACCATACTTTTCCATCAGCAAATCGTGTCTTGCGAAAACCTGTACGCGTAATTACTTCATCCGTTTTCTTTCCCTCTATGCACAAAGCAGTCTTTACCGTATACAGATAGCCATACCCCCAGCTCCAGAAATGTAAGCCCTCCACTTCACTTTCAGCTGAAAGCACTATTTTTTCTCCTGGATTAATTCTTTTCTCCGCGCCACGGAACGACTTTACAAGCTTCCCATCACGGTCAAAAAGCTCCACCAAATAACCAACCGTCTGGCTTTTCTTTGTTTCATTTTTCACTTCCGATTCGGCATGAATTCGAGCTTTACGAGCACGTACCTGAATATCTTCCGCATAAATATAGACACCCGTAGTTTGCAGGTTACTATATAAAGGTAAGGTCTGGTATAATTTATCCGTCACATGCAACCACACATTCTTGGGTAAACCTCCGTAATTTGCATTAAAATTACGGTTACTCCACTGATACTTCACGCCAGTAGCCTTCTCTGCATAGTCCCAATTGTTATCAATACGTGCAGCTATAACATTTTCCTTACCCGGCTTTACAAATGCAGTAAGGTCGAAACCAAAAGCCATCACTCCATTTTCATGCTGGCCGACCAAGTGACCGTTCACATACAGATCAATTCCTTGCCGTACTCCTTCAAATTCAATGAACACCTTTCGTCCTTTCACATCAGCAGGTAAGCGAAAATGTTTTCGATACCACACAATTGTATCGGTAAGATCCTTGATATTCAGTTTGAAAGCTTCATCCTCATTGAATGCATGAGGAAGTGTAACCGACTTCCATTCTGCATCCGAATAGTCCATCTCCTCTGCCTGAACTATATCACCCACCTTTAATTTCCAGTCGCTGTTGAAATTATATTTTTCACGTCCTGCGGCATGAATACTGCTTATAACCATCAACAGACATAAACTTATCCATAAAAATCTCAGTCTCATATTATCTAAATATTTTGTGTAAAAATACATTATCTCTTGTAAGAATACATGAAAAAATAAAGATTATAACTGGAATTATTGGTACATAAACAAGAAAAGTCCGGCATAACACCGGACTTTTCACTCACTTCAGTTATTTATTAGTTTAATAACCATAATTTTGATAAGCCTTTTTACCCGCATTATCTAATAATACATTATTATCATCTGTCAGCATATCCAAGAATGACTGTGGGAACGGTTTCAAAGTCATATAATTCTGGAAACCACCTTTAGGCTGACCATTTTGCCCATCTGTTCCCAACAAATTATCCGAAGTTTCCCACGTACCTGTCTGATAAGTAGCATTCTGCATATTTGCCGCCAGCTGGTTATGCCATTGAATACGCGCGGCCTGCACACCTGCATGGTGTATAACCCCATAATAAATCATTTCTTGGTTAAATTCACGAGCATATTCATTATAAATAAACTCCAAGAAACGCTTTTCGTTTGTATTGGCAGACGGACAATAATTTTCAGCCAATGAATGTGCTGATGTACCATCCCAATAACTTGCGTCAACTTTTATCTTATCATAACAATCAGCTGCAACAGTATAAGGATAATGTGACTCTGTTGATGACAAGACATGATTTCCTGCATACAAATCTGCAAAACGGGCAATTACCTCAGCACGATTTTCTCCAGCTTTAAATGCAGCACGCTGTCTCAACGCATTAATATCGTCAATAGCTTCATTATATTTTCCTTGACGTCCGTATGCTTCAGCCCTTACCAAATACATCTCAGCAGAACGCATTACAGGTACATCTCGCCCACCATAAAATGAATTCTTTCCTGAACGGTTCGGGTCATGATACTTCTTAGAAGTAGGTACCCCTGTATTGGAACTCTTTTCCAGGCCATAGAAACTAGCTGTATTCTTAAATGTATAATTATCACCATTCTTCACGATTTCCGGACGATAATAGTATTTGTTGCCATCTTTCATCCAACGAGCATAAAGCACGTAAGGCTGAGCATCAGCATCTTCTACATTAATAGCAGTCTCTTTTGTGTTCTCAAGAATAGCATAAGCAAGGTCACCTGTACCCATCTTATGTTCTCCAGCTACAGCAGAACGCCCTCCCCAAGATTCACGCGTATAATCTGCTTTATATTTATTATTAAATGTATTTGCCTGAGCCTCAGTCCATACATAAGTCTTATTCTCTGCGCTATTATATGAATAATAATCAGCATTAGCACTCGGAGTAGAAGCCCCACTTGTATTAAGTGCGGTTTTAAACTCTAACCAAAATGATTTCTGATAACGGGAATCATTTACCTTATCGGTAAATACATCCAATCCAAAATCATTATTATGGAAATAATTAGCTGGTTTAGTCGGATATTCCCAACAATAATCAGGGATACCATACTTTTCATCTACTACATTCCCCACAAAAACAGACAGGATACGCACTCCATAACGGTAGTTATCTCCACTCTCTGAGAATATGGCGTTCAGCACATTCTCCGATGTTTTTTCATTTGAAAAATCACCTAAATCATGACGGAACAAATCGTAATAATCATAAGCTAAAGGGTGAGCATTTATCACCTGTGTAGCATAATAAATACAAGAATCCAAATCGTTTGTACCTTTCCCCTTATATAGCATTCCTAAATAAGACTGAGAATTCGAATTATCAATCGTACCATCTGCTTTACGTCCGTAAGCTTCAGTTCCATACTCCTGTCCTTGAACACGATTCAAATAGATTTTAGCCAACAAATGAGCAGCCGCATATTTTGTAGCACGACCATATTCTGCATCTCCATAAGATTCAGGCAAATGTTCAAAAGCATAACGCAAATCTCCAATCAACTCTTTAAACATCACTTCCGCAGGAGTACGTTGATAATTATAATTGGCAGGTAAAGACGTACTGCTTTTCGTAGAAAAATAAACATCTCCCAAAACCGTATTCATACCATAATAACAATATGCACGATTAAAAAGAGCTTCTGACAAACGTTGAGCAGCATACTCTGAATCACTTGCATATCTTCCTTCTGTCTTGCCAGAACGGATAGCTTCAATCGCTTTATTACAGTTATCAATAATCGGATAATTATTTATCAGGAATCCGTCAGATTGCTTAGACTGAAATCCCATATAATAATTCGTTTGAGTACCAATTTCCCCAGTAGCACTCCATTTAGAGGTAGAAAACTTATTCAAGTCATTATTTCCACTTGCGCGAGCACAATCATGCCCTGTCTCAAACATAAAAATACCCTCACTATTTCCCCAGTTTACACGTTCCGCATTATAAGTGCCCACAATCAACTGGTCCAAACCTTGTTCCGTATTCAAATAATCCTGGGTGATAGTCGCAACCATTTTCTCTTCCAGAAAACTGTCTGTACATGAAGCTAACGCAGTGGCTGCCACACCCATATATATATAGTTTTTTATCTTTTTCATAACGCTATAAATTAAACAAACAATTATTAGAAGCTAAATCTCAATCCCAGCACATAACTTCTTGTAATACATGTATTATTAGTCTGACCACCAATATGGTTTCCTGCATCCCAACCGGTAATATCATCCGGATTGATACCTGCTTTCACAAGCTCGCCTCCCCATAAGAACGGATTCAGGACCTGCGCATAAACCGAAGCACTACTTGCACCAACCTTCTTCAAGAACTTTTGAGGCAATGTATAAGAAAGAGCGATATTCTTTACCAATACCATGTTCCCTTTTGTATAATTACGTACGTAATCATAAGTCGTAGTTCGAGTTGCAGTAGTAGGTTGAGCAAATTTAGCTCCAGTATTATTAGGAGACCATGTGTCACTTTCTTTACGACGACCTATAGTTTGTGTCAAACCGTAATATGTATTTCCAAAACGGAAGTAAGTGAAGAAACTAAAGTTCCAGTTTTTATAAGTAAATGAGTTATTTAAACCACCTGTCCATTTGGGAGATTTGTTATAGAATACTTTGTCATCATCATTAAATGTACCAAATCCATTGTCCAGATAAGTCACCTCTTCTCCAGAATCCAGCGTTACCGTCTTGGAATTCTCTGTTCCTTTCGGCACTTCCACCAAAGGCTGATCCACAATCTTATATTGCCCTGCCAGGAATGTCAGCTTACCAATTTTAGAATACAACTCCATCAAGCGGTTATCTTCTGGAGTGTCCTGCCACATACGATCATATTGATAATCCCAGAACACATTAATAGGTTCACCTACTTTCCAAGGGCCATTAGAGTCAAAATCTACATCATTTGCCAATTCTGTAATCTTTTCTTTATTCAATGAGAATGTCCAGTCTGTTTGCCAAGTAAAATCCTTTGTTTTTACGTTAATTGTAGACAAAGAAACTTCAAACCCACGGTTCTCTGTTTTTCCGACATTACTCAGGACCTGACCATACCCTGTAATTACAGGAATTGTTTTATTCATCAACAAATCAGAAGTCTTTGCAATATAGTATTCCAAGCTACCAGAAATACGATTATTCAACACTGCAAAATCCAATCCCACATTTAATGAGGCCGTTTTTTCCCATCCCAAATCATAATTAGGCATCACATTGGTCTTTGTTCCTGTTGTATTCTGAGAGATATTCCCTACACCAAATGGTATATTGGCATATACGGAAGTTACAGATCCACCTGTCTGGTAAGGAGTCACAGCGGAGTTACCCGTTACACCATAACCCACACGTAGTTTTAACTGATTAATCCAATTCACTTTCTTAATAAATTCTTCCTGTTCCATACGCCAAGCCAAAGCTGCAGAAGGGAAGAAATCCCATTTATTTCCACTTGCCAACATAGAAGCTCCATCGTAACGTCCTGTCAAAGTCAACAAATATTTATCCATCAGGCCATAGTTAATTCTTGCCATATAAGAAGCACGAGACCAAGTAGAATAACTTGAACCCGGACCATATTTGGAGTTGTTTGACTGGCCGATGTTATACCACAAAGAAGTTGGATAAACCACTTCATAAGCTCTAACATACAATCCTTCAGATCTACTTCGTTCTGCAGATTGCAACAAAGTGACATTCAAAGAATGTATATCTTTAAAATTCTTATTGATATACACCAAGTTCTCCAAAGCCCATGACAAATTCTGACTCTGATTATTGTACGCAGCTCCAGGAGCTGTAGAATCAAATCCATAAGGATTAGAAAAATCTTCTCCGTAAAAACTTCCTTCACGTGAGTTTCTATACTGAGCACCTAAGTTTGTTCTCCATTTCAACCAAGGCAAGATTGTAATTTCTGCATAAGAAGACATATTCACTCCATAATAGCGATATTCATTCTGAGCCGAATTAATATTACGTACAATATTATGTTCCGCATCTCCATCATTCGTTATTAATACAGTTCCATCCTCATTATATGCCGGTGTCCATGGCATCAGGTTCATTGCCAACCCGTATGAATCCTTAGCTACGGTATTTGAAAAGTTACTAACAATACCATAATTCTTAATAGACGTATTTGCATTCAGACTCATTCCAACTTTCAACCATTTCATAGGAGTGATTTCTCCATTCAAATTAGCTGTATAACGCTTATAATCCTGGTCTCTCATTGGTGATTCCTGACCTAAATAACCTAATGAGAAATAAAGTTTAGCAGTTTCTGTACCTGCAGATAAAGAAATCTGATGAGTATGAGTTACCCCTGTACGAGTCGCAAGTTTTCCCCAATCTGTAGTCGGAAGCTTAGAAGCATCATACACAGGCACCATATCGGCATAACCCATAGCTCTTTCTTCTGCTGTAGATTGGCGCAAAACAGGAGTTCCATCAGCATTCAACTGATAAGCTTGTGCCACTCTTCCATCCATATAAGACTGAGTTCCCAACCATAAAGCACGGTCTCTATTCGGATCCGGTGCTGTGCCATAAGCACCATTATAAGTTCCACCATTAATTGCAGACTGCCGATTATAATCCAGCAGTTGACCTGCATCCATATAATCAGTAGTTGAATTCAAGCGACTAAAGACCACTGAACCATCATAACTAATAGTAGTTTTTCCTGCTTTTCCTTTTTTAGTAGTTACCAAAATCACACCATTCGCACCACGAGAACCATAAATAGCAGTAGCAGAAGCATCTTTCAGAATTTCCATAGACTCAATATCAGATGGATTAATATCAGAAATAGAGCCTGCTGTCATTGGTATACCATCAATTACATAAAGCGGATCATTATTAGCTGTAATAGAACGATTACCACGAACACGAACCTCACCTAACTCTCCAGGACGGTTATTTGAAGTAATATCCACACCTGTTACCTTACCTTGCATAGCCTGCAAAGCATTCTGTACAGGTCTGTCTTCAATCACTTTACTCGTTACACGTGCCATCGCACCAGTAACGTCTGACTTTTTCTGCACACCGTAACCTACCACAACAACTTCATCGAGTACTTCAGTATCTTCTACCATCGTCACATTGAATGTAGTTTTTCCTTGTACTGGAATCACTTGAGTCTTGTAGCCCACGAAACTGATTTCAAGCGAAGCATTGTTTGGTACATTAGATAAGGTAAACTTACCGTCAAAGTCAGTAATGGTACCGTTGGTAGTTCCTTTTACTACTACGCTCGCACCAATTACAGATTCCCCACTTTTGTCGAGTACAGTTCCCGACACTGTCTTGCCTTGTGCATACGCGCCAATCGCGATGATAGACAACAAGGCCAAGAAGAACAAACGTTGCAGGCTGGAAGCGCAACGCATCAGACTAGAACAATTTCTGTCTTTCATACCTCTAATTTGGTTAAGTTAAACAAAAGTTAGTTCTAGTCTTAATACAATTGCTTGATTATTAGATGCTAAAAATTGTTACTATGTAATTATGAAGAATAACTTTAAAAAAGTTCATCAAAAATTCTTCTCATCGCAATATCGGCATGAGAACGCATAACTCTAATATAATTGCCTATAGGACGGTTACTTTTCATACTATGCCCAATACAATATTCAATTGTTTCTATTTGTATTCCGATATTATATCCATGCTGGGCGAAGGATTTTCTAGCAGAATAATAGGAAATAGAAGAAGTAATTCCTGCTTCACGAGCTATACGGGTAAGGTAACGATAAATTAAACTATAAACCTTATTGTAACTCTCATAAGGGCCAAACTTCAAGAAACCTTTATCAGTTCTATATTTTGAAATAATTTGTTGTGCCTCAGGTTGAATAGAAAAAACGATTTCATTTTCTCCATGTTTTGTTCGATAAGTTTTATGCCTTATGTAGGATAATATCAGATTGTTTTCCTCGAAATGATAATCTAATAAATCTTTTAGATTAATACCTCCTAGATAATATGTCAGCATAAATAAATCTCGTACGATTAATAGATTCTGTTCTTTTAATGAAACATCTCGCAATGATTTTAATTCATCAACTGTTAAATCAAGATTTCTGATACGAGAAGAAGGCAATATACATGCAGCAAATGGGTGGACTTTATAATGAATATAGTCCATTTTAATAGCATAATTAAGGATAACTTTTATCAGAGTAAGATAAATACGGACGGTTGTACTGGACAGTTCTCTTTTTTCTAGAA